>JAEZHS010000028.1 GCA_023436825.1 Pseudomonadota bacterium
CTGGAGGTCCGCGCTCCGACAAGATTACTCTTTAGGTCTAAAATTTCATATCTAAAATATCAATGCCCACCCAGGTAGCTGGCGGTGACGCGCGGGTCGTGCATCAGGTCTGCGGCGGCGCCCGAATGGACGATCTCGCCGGTCTCCAGCACATAGCCGAAATCGGCCGTTTCCAAGGCGGCGCGGGCATTCTGCTCGACCAGCAGGATCGACACGCCGAGCTCGCGCAGGGACGAGATGATCCTGAAGACCTCGCGGACGATCAGCGGCGCCAACCCCAGGCTCGGCTCGTCGAGCATCAGCAGCCGCGGCTTGGCCATCAGGGCGCGTCCGAGCGCCAGCATCTGGCGCTCGCCGCCGGACAGGGTCGAGGCCTTCTGGCCGCGCCGTTCGCTGAGCCGTGGGAAGCGCCTGTAGACGTCCTCCAGGGACTGTTTCAGTCCGGCTGCGTCACGGCGGCGCGAATAGCCGCCGAGCAGGAGGTTGTCGGCTACCGACAGGTCGCCGAACAGCTCGCGCGTCTCGGGCACCAGGCAGAAGCCGCGCTCGATGCGGGATTCGACGTCGAGGCGGCTGAGGTCCATGCCGTCGAAGAACATGCGGCCGCGCCACGGCAGCAGACCGATCGCCGCGCTCAAAAGAGTCGTCTTGCCGGCACCGTTGGGACCGATGACAGTGACGATCTGGCCGGGCTCGATGGCGAGCGACACGCCGCGCACCGCCTCGACCTTGCCGTAGGCGACGGTGACCTGGTCGATCGCCAGCAGCGCCATCAGGCCACCCCACCGAGATAGGCTTCCTGCACGCGGGGATCGCTCCGCACGACAGCCGGCGTGCCCTCGCAGAGCTTGGCGCCGAAATCCATCACCACCGTGCGGTCGACCAGCCCCATGACGAAATCCATGTCGTGCTCGACCAGCAGGATGGAGAGCCCCTCGGCGCGCAAGGCTTCGAGGAGGCCGGCGAGGTTGGCCTTCTCTCCGGCGCGCAGGCCGGCGGCAGGCTCGTCGAGCACCAGCAGCGCCGGATCGGCCGCAAGCGCGCGGGCGATCTCGAGCAAGCGCTGGCTGCCGAGCGGCAGGTTGCCCGCCAGTTCGAAGGCGCGGTCGGCGAGCCCGACGCGCTCGAGCTGGTGCATCGCCTCGGACCGCGCGCGCTCTTCCTCGGCACGATCGAGTCGCAGGGTACCGGCGAAGAATCCGGCTCGGGTACGGCCGTAGGTCCCCAGCAGCACGGTGTCGAGCAGCGTCATGGTCTTGCGCAGCTTCACATGCTGGAAGGTGCGGGCGATGCCTGCGCGGGCGATGTGGCGCTGCGCCCGCTTGCTGATGTCCTGCCCGAGAAAGTTGATCCTGCCCTGGTTCAGCGGCAGAGCGCCCGTGATCAGGTTGAACATCGTGGTCTTGCCGGCGCCGTTGGGGCCGATCAGGCCTAAAATCTCGCCGGCGGAAAGCTCGAAGCTCACATTGTCGACCGCGACCAGGCCGCCGAAACGGCGGGTCACGCCGGAAACGTTCAGGATCAGCTGGCCGCGGGCGGGCTGCCGGCGGCGTTCGAGTGAGCCGGTGGCCCGCGGCGGCGTCGGCTGCACGCGCGGCAGCCAGCGCAGCGCGAAGGGCACGATGCCGGCGCGCGCCCGCTGCAGCAGCAGGATGAAGAGCACCGAAAAGACGATGACCTCGAGCTGGCCCGAGGCGCCCGGCGCGATCACCGGCAGATAGTCCTGGATGCTGTTCCTGAGCAGGGTGACGACGGCGGCACCCACGATCGCCCCCGACAGGTAGGCCATGCCGCCGACCATCGCCATCAGCAGATAGAGGATGCCGACATTGACGTCGAAGGGCGCGGGACTGACGAAGCGGCTCATGTGGGCGTAGAGCCAGCCGGACAGCGCCGACAGGAGCGCGGCGATCACGAAGGTGATGAGTTTTACGCGGAACGGATCGATGCCGAGGCTTTCGGCCATGATGCCGCCGCCACGCAGAGCCCGGACCGCGCGTCCTTCGCGCGAATCGAGGAGATTGGCCGAAAGCACGAGCGATGCGATGACGCAGATCCAGATGAGGTAGTAGATGCTGTCGCTGCTCGACAGCGCATGGCCGCCGATCGAGATGGGCGGGACTTCGCTGATGCCGTTGAACTGCCCGAGGAAGGGCAGGTTGCCGAACAGGAAGTAGGTCGCGAGCCCCCAGGCGATGGTGCTGAGCGAGAGGAAGTGCCCACCGAGCCGCAGCGTCACGGCCCCCAGGATCGCGGCCACCAGGCCGGTGAGGACGAGTCCCAGCACCAGGCCGAGCCACGGCGAATAGCCGGTGCGCGTGGTGAGCCAGGCCGTGGCGTAGGCCGCGATCCCGACGAAAGCGGCCTGGCCGAAGGACAGCATGCCGCCGATGCCCGACAGCAGCACCAGGCCGAGCACCGCCAGCGCATAGATGCCGATGAAATTGAGAAGCGTGACGCTGAACGGGCTAAGCACGGCCGGTGCCATCGCAAGCAACACGACCGCACCGATCGACAGGAGGCGGAACTGGGCGGGTGTCATTCCTCGGCCTCTTCCTCCTCATGGGCGGCGAAGCTCAGCGACCGCCACAGCAGGACGGGAATCAACAGGCCGAACACCAGCACTTCCTTGTAGGCGCTGAGCCAGAACGAGGTGAAACTTTCCAGCAGGCCGACCAGCACCGCGCCCAACGCGGTCACGGGATAGCTCACCATGGCGCCGATGATGGCGCCGACGAAGGCTTTCAGGCCGAGCAGGAAGCCCGAATCGTAGAAGATCGTCGTGACCGGCGCGATCAGCACGCCGGAGATGCCGGCCAGCAGCGAGGCCAGCAGGTAGGCGATGGTGCCGGTCGAGGTCGGCCGGATGCCGACCAGGCGCGCGCCGGTGCGGTTGACCGCGGTGGCGCGCAGCGCCTTGCCCTGGATCGTGTACTCGAAATAGAGGAACAGCAGGCCGCAGAAGACGATGGATGCGGCTACGATCAGGAGCTGCTGGGCGTTGACGACCAGGCCTGCGAGATCGAACAGGGCGTCGGTCAGGGGCTGGGTGCGTACGCCTTCGGGGCCGAAGAACATCAGGCCGAGCCCGCTCAGTGCAAAATGCAGCGCCACCTCCACGGTGAGCAGCAGCAGGACCGAGGCGTCTGCGATCGGCCGGAACACGATGCGATCGAGCAGAGGCGCGATCGGCAGCACCAGGGCCAGCGACAGCGCGATCCTAATCGGCATCGACAGGGTCGCGCCGGCCAGGAACCAGATCGCCGCCGCGGGCAGCAGCGGCAGGACGAGATAGAAGAAGACCGCGCGCGGCAGGCGATGGAAGGCGCGCATCCTGACAAGGGCCGCACCTTCGACCACTGTTGCCAGCACGGCGAGCACGGCCACCAGGCCGACCGTGCCTGGCCTGACGCCGGTCTCCAGCGACGCCAGGCTCAAGGCGGTGAAGGCGGCGATGTCGCCGAAGGGCACGAAGATCACCCGCGTCACCGCGAAGATCAGCACCAGCCCCAGGCCGATCAGGACATAGATCGCCCCGCTGGCGATGCCGTCCATCGCCAGGATCGCCGCTATTTCACCGGTCATGCGTCTGCCTTACGGCTCGTACTTCCACTGACCGTTCACCAGGCGCACCATCACCAGCGCACGATCGTCGACGCCGTAGCTGTCGCCCGGCTTGAAATTGTAGATGGCGTGGGTGCCGGCGAGATCCTTGGTGGTGAAGATGGCGTTCTTGAGCGCCGTGCGGAACTCCGGCGTGCCGGGCTTGGCACCCGTCGCCATCGCCCGCTTGGCGGCGTCGAGGAAGACCAGCCAAGCGTCGAAGGAATAGGCCGAGAAGCCGTCGGTCGTCGGCATGCCGTTGGCCTTCTGATAGGCCTCGCGGAACGCCAGGGAGATCTTCTTGCTAAAGTGGTCGTCGGGAAGCTGCTCGGCAACGATCACCGGGCCGGCCGAGACCTGGACGCCCTCGACCGCCTTGCCGCCGACGCGGATGAAGTCGGCATTGAGCAGCGACGGCGTACCGTAGAGCGGGCCCTTGTAGCCGCGCTCGGCCAGCGCCAGCGGCGGCAACGCGCCCTGGGTCGCCGAGCCGCCGAGCAGGACGGCATCAGGCTTGGTCGCCAGTATCTTCAGCACCTGCCCGGTCACCGACGTGTCGGTGCGGGCATAGCGCTCGTTGGTCAGGATCTTCATGCCGTCGGCTTGGGCAGGCTTCTGGGCGCCGTTGTAGACCAGGTCGCCCCAGGCGTCGGAGAAGCCGATATAGGCGAAATTCTTGATGCCGTTGCGCTTCATGCGGTCGACCGCGACCTTGACCATCAGCGAGGGCGGCTGCGGCATGGCGATCGCCCAGCGGTCGCCCGAGTCAGTGGCGGGCACGGTGATGGGCGAGATCGAGATCATCGGCACCTTGAGCTCGTTGGCGACCGCGACCATGGCGATGGAGGAGGGCGCCGTCGCCGTGCCGATCAGCAGGTCGACCTTGTTTTCCTCGACGAGCTTGCGCGCGTTGCGGGTCGCGGCCGACGGGTCGGAGCCGTCGTCGAGCTGGATCAGCTTGATCTTCTCGGCGCCGACGGCGCTGGCATATTCCGCGGCGGCCTTGATGCCGCGGTCGTAGAGCACGCCGATCGACGAGCCCGGCCCGCTCTGCGACGTCACGAACCCGACGGTGAGCTCGGCCTGTGCTGCCGTCCCCAGCGCCAATGAAGCAGCGACGACGGTCGCTGCGATGATGCTATGCTTCATTACCCTCTCCTCAGTGGCTCAAGCCTTCCCCGTGATGACGCCTACGATTGAAAGATCCTTCGTTTCACTCGGCTCCGGCCGCGTGCATGTCGCAGCCTGCGGGAGCGGCCGTCCGGTGCTGCTGCTGCACCAGACGCCGCGCTCCTGGGACGAATACCGCGACGTCCTGCCGTTGCTGGCAAGCAAATATCGCGCAATCGCCATGGACACGGTGGGCTTCGGCGATTCCGATCCGTTGCCGGCGGGTGGTGATTCGATCGAGGCGTGGGCGCAGTGCGCGCACGAGGTGCTGGCGGCCCTTGGCCACGCCCGAGCCGTGGTCGTCGGCCATCACACGGGCGCGGCGATCGCCGTGGAAATGGCGGCGCTGCATCCCGAGCGCGTCGAGGCGCTGGTGCTGTCGGCCTCGCCCTATGTCGACGAGGCCCGGCGCAAGGCCGAGCACACACGGCGCATCATCGACGACGTCGATACCCATGTCGACGGCCTGCACCTCGCCGAGCTTTGGGCGAGGCGCAAGCCCTTCTATCCCGAGGGCCGCATCGATCTTCTCGAACGCTTCCTGATCGATGCGCTGAAGGCGGGGCCGCGCGCGGCCGAAGGCCATCGCGTCGTCGGCCGCTATGTCATGGAACCGCGATTGGCCGCGGTGCGCTGCCCGACCTTGGTGATCGCGCCGACCGCCGATCCGCACGCCCATCCGCATGCGCCGAAGGTCGCCGCCGCCATTGCCGGCAGCAGGATGATGGAGATCGAGGGCGGGATGGTGCCGTTGCCCGACCAGATGCCACAGGCCTTTGCTGCGGCGATCGACCGGTTCCTGTCGACGCTTTCCTGACATGAGAGCTTGCCAGAAGAGCTGCATGAAGAGCCTGTCCCCCACTCTGGACGCGCCCGAGATATTTCAATCCTAAAGTTTATGGAAAGCGATAGTCAAGGCTTGGCCGGCGTCATTGACAGAGAAAAACTTCAACTCTTAAATATTATCCGGGTAGCATCCTCACGATCGTAGAGATCAGCCATGGCCGAACGATCTTTCGCGAAGGAAGTGCAGGACCTCAGGCTCGGTGACGGGCAGGAGTTCCGCGGCGAGGGGATTCTCGCCATCACCAAGGCGCTGCTGCAGTCGGGCGTGGGCTACGTGGCAGGCTACCAGGGCGCGCCGATCTCCCATCTGATGGACGTACTGGCCGACGCGCAGGACATCCTGGGCGAGCTCGGCGTGCATTTCGAGAACAGCGCCAGCGAGGCGACCGCGGCGGCGACGCTGGCGGCGTCGGTCATGTATCCGATCCGCGGCGCCGTCACCTTCAAGTCGCCGGTCGGCACCAACGTGGCGTCGGATGCGCTGGCCAACCTGGCCTCGGGTGGCGTCACCGGCGGTGCGCTGATCATCGTCGGCGAGGATTACGGCGAAGGCTCCTCGATCATGCAGGAGCGCAGCCACGCCTACGCCATGAAATCCCAGATCTGGCTGCTCGATCCGCGACCGGACCTCGAGAGCATCGTGCGCTCTGTCGAGCTGGGCTTCGAGCTCTCCGAGGCGTCGAACACGCCGGTCATGCTGGAGGTGCGCATCCGCGCCTGCCATGTGCGCGGCAGCTTCCGCACCAGGACCAACCAACGGCCGGCCATGAGCGTGAAGGATGCGCTCGAAGCGCCGCGCCGTGACACCGGTCGCGTCGTCCTGCCGCCGGCCTCCTACGTGCACGAGAAGGAGAAGATCGAGAAGCGCTGGCCCGCCGCCGTGAAGTTCATCAAGGAGCGCGGCATGAACGAGTTCGTGCCGGGCGACATCGGCGACGTCGGCATCATCCTGCAGGGCGGCATGTACAACGGCGTGCTGCGCGCATTGCAGGGGCTGGGCCTGGCCGACGTCTGGGGCACCAGCCGCATTCCGCTCTATGTGCTGAACGTGGCCTATCCGCTGGTGCCGGACGAGGTCGTCGACTTCTGCCGCGACAAGCGCGCGGTGCTGCTGGTGGAGGAGGGGCAGCCCGACTTCATCGAGCAGGCGCTGGCCAAGATCCTGCGGCAGGCGGGGATCTCGACGCCGCTTTCGGGCAAGGACCTGTTCCCCATGGCGGGCGAGTACACCGCGGCGGTCATGGGCGACGCGATCGGTGCCTTCGTGCGGCAGTGGATCCCCGACATGCTTGCGCCGGCCGTGCGCGCCTCCAATGCGCCGCCGGCGCTGGAGGAGCGGCACGCGCGGGCGCTGGCCGAAGTCGTGCCGCCGCGTCCGCCCGGCTTCTGTACCGGCTGTCCCGAGCGACCGATCTTCGCCGCCATGAAGCTGGTCGAGCGCGAGCTCGGGCCGCATCACGTCGCCGCCGACATCGGCTGCCATCTGTTCTCGATCATGCCGCCGTTCAACATCGGCACGACCACCATGGGCTACGGCCTGGGGCCGGCCTCGGCCTCGGCCTTCAACGTCAAGGCGAGCAAGCGCTCGATCGCAATGATGGGCGACGGCGGCTTCTGGCATAACGGTTTGACGTCGGGCATCGGCAATGCCGTGTTCAACAAGAGCGACGGCGTGGTGCTGATCGTCGACAACTACTACTCGTCGGCGACCGGCGGCCAGGACCTCCCGTCATCGCGCGCCTCCAATCGCTCGCGCTCGACCCGGCATCCGATCTCGGCGGCGGTGAAGGGCCTGGGCGTCGGCTGGGTGCGCGAGATCGATCGCACCTATGACGTCGGCCGCCTGCGCGACACGCTGAAGGAGGCGCTGACCACCGAGCAACCCGGGCCCAAGGTCATCGTCGCCTCGTCCGAATGCATGCTGAACCGCCAGCGCCGCGAGCGCCCGTTGTTCAACAAAGCGGTGAAAGCGGGCCGGCGCATGGTGCGCCAGCGTTTCGGCGTCGACGAGGACGTCTGCACCGGCGATCACGCCTGCATCCGGCTCTCGGGCTGCCCGTCGCTGTCGGTCAAGCAGACGGCCGATCCCCTGAAGGACGATCCGGTCGCCGCGATCGACAATTCCTGCGTCGGCTGCGGCAATTGCGGTGAGGTCGCCGAGGCGGCGGTGCTCTGCCCGTCCTTCTATCGCGCCGACATCATCATCAATCCCAGCCGTTGGGACCGCGCGCTTGCCGCAATGCGCGCCGCGGTCATCGGCTTCCTGCAGCGTCGCCGCGCTGGGCGCCGGCTGCGGCTCGCCTAGTCATGGCCACGCTCGCCACGACCGCCAACCCGCGCCTCGACACGCGCCGGCCGATCGCCATCGCCGTGATGGCGATGGGCGGACAGGGCGGCGGCGTGCTGGTCGACTGGATCGTGGAACTGGCGGAGCGCCAGGGGTGGCTGGCGCAATCGACCTCCGTGCCGGGCGTCGCCCAGCGCACGGGCGCCACCATCTACTACGTCGAGATCATCGCCTCGGACGGATCGGGCCGGCGTCCCGTGCTGTCGCTGATGCCGGTGCCGGGCGAGGTCGACATCGTGATCGGCGCCGAGCTGATGGAAGCGGGACGCGCCATGCAGCGCGGCCTGGTCTCAGCCGATCGTACGACGCTGATCGCCTCGTCCCATCGCGCCTATGCGGTCAGCGAGAAGATCGTTCCCGGGGACGGCGCCGGTGATCCCGCCAAGGTCTATGAGGCGGCGCGCGCGTCCAGCAAGCAATTCCTCGCCTTCGACATGGCGGCGATCGCCGAGCAGAGCGAGAGCGTGATCTCGGCCGCGCTGTTCGGAGCGCTTGCAGCGTCGGGAGCTTTGCCGTTTGCGCGTGAGGCCTATGAAGGCGCCATCCGGGAAGCCGGTCTCGGCGTCGACGCGAGCTTGCGGGCCTTCGGTCGCGCCTACGATGCGGCGATCACCGAACTGTGTGCGCCGACGCCACCGCCGCTTACCGGTGCGACACTCAAGCGTTTTCCCGAACTGCAGACGATCGGCGACGCCGCCTTCGATGCGCTGGTCGAGCGCGCGCGCCGCGAGTTCCCGGAGCCGGCGCATCGCATGATCGCGGCGGGTCTCGCACGCGTCGTCGACTTCCAGGACGTGGCCTACGGCGTGGAGTATCTCGACCGCCTGAAGCCGTTTGCCGATATCGAGCTCGGTGCGGCCGACTGCCCGCTGACCGAGGCCGCGGCCAAGCAGATCGCGCGCGCCATGGCTTATGACGACGTGATCCGCGTTGCCGATCTCAAGACCCGCGGCAGCCGCTTCGCGCGCGTGCGCGATGACGTCGCCGCCCGGCCCGACCAGATCGTCTATGCCACGGAGTTCATGCATCCGCGCATGGAAGAGGTCTGTGGGACGCTGCCGGCCGGACTCGGTCGCTGGATCGAAGCCAGTCCTGGCGTGATGGCGGTGCTGCGGCGCGTCGTCGATCGCGGGCGGCGGGTGCAGACCGGCACCATCGGCTGGTTCCTGCCTCTTTATATATTGGCGGGCTTCAAGCGCTTCCGGCGCGGCACATTGCGCCACCAGCGCGAGACGGCGCACATGCGGGCTTGGCTCGACCAGGCGTTGAAGGCCGCGCGGCGCAACGTGCCGCTCGGTGTGGAGCTCCTCGAGGCGCGTCGGCTGGTCAAAGGCTATTCCGACACCCACGACAGAGGCGAGGGCAGATTCTCGCGGCTGATGGCGATGGCCGCCCGGCTGGAAGGCCGCGCCGATGCCGCCGACTGGGTGCGCCGACTCCGGCAGTCGGCGCTGGCCGACGCCGAGGGCCGTGCCCTCGACGACACCATCAAGACAATCGAGAGCTTCCTATGATCGGCAAGTACCGCGGCAACCGGCAGGCCCTCGCGTCCCTGGTGCGCGAGACCGAGGTCCATCGCGACCTCTATCTCGACCAGGAGCTGTTCGAGCTGGAGATGGAGCATCTCTTCGCCAACACCTGGATCTATGTTGGCCATGAGAGCCAGGTGGCGAAGGTCGGAGACTATTACGCCACAACGATCGGCGCGCAGCCCGTCATCATGGTGCGCAGCGCCGAGGACAGCATAAACGTCTTCTACAATCGCTGCCCGCACAAGGGCACGCGCCTCACCGGCGAGGCCTGTGGCAACACCGGACGCTTCTTCCGCTGCCCTTATCATGCCTGGACCTTCCGCCTCGACGGCAGCCTGGCCGGCATTCCGCTGAAGAGCGGCTACGACAATACGGGCTTCGCCGAGAGCCACGGCGCACGCGGCATGACGGCGGTGCGCCACGTCCACAATTATCGCGGCTTCGTCTTCGGCAAGCTGTCCGATGTCGGGCCCGACTTCGACGAGTTCTTCGGCGAGGCGCTGACGAGCCTGGACAACATGATCGACCGATCGCCGGTCGGGAAGCTCGAGGTCGCGGGCGGCGTGCTGCGCTACATGCACGACTGCAACTGGAAAATGCTGGTCGAGAACCAGACCGACACCTGCCATCCCATGATCGCCCATCAGTCGTCGGCCGGCACGGCGATCGACGTGTGGAAGGCGGCTCCCGAGGGCACCAGGAAGCCGATGGCGGTCGAGATCTACGCGCCGTTCATGAGCTCCTATGAGTTCTTCCAGACCATGGGCATCCGCATCTGGGACAATGGCCACGGCCATACCGGCGTATCGCACTCCATCCATTCCGACTATTCGGCGATTCCGGGCTACTTCGAGCAGATGACGGCGGCCTATGGCGAGGCGCGCGCCAAGGCGATCCTGGGCGAGAGCCGGCACAACACCGTCTACTTCCCCAATGTGATGCTGAAGGGGCCGATCCAGCTGCTGCGCATCTTCAAGCCGGTCGCGGCCAACAAGACGCTGGTCGAGAGCTGGACGTTCCGCCTGGTCGGCGCGCCCGACATGCTGCTGGAACGCACGGTGATGTACAACAGGCTGGTCAATGCACCGACCTCGATCGTGGGTCATGACGATCTCGAAGTCTACGAGCGCGCCCAGGCAGGGCTGGCCAGCAACGGCAACGAATGGGTCAACATTCAGCGCCTCTACTCGGCCGACGAGCCGGGGCAGCGCAACGTCGTGATCGACGGCACATCGGAATGGCAGATGCGCAACCAGTTCCGCGCCTGGACGAAATTCATGACCATGAGTCTCTGATGGTTGACACAGATGTCATCCCGAGCGCAGCGAGGGACCTTTCCCGTTGCCTAAAGGCCCCCCGCTTTGCTCGGGGTGACAGAGGTCGCTCGTGACTTTCGTGCCCACCAACCAGCAGTTGATCGACTTCGTCGTGCGCGAGGCGCGGCTTCTGGACCAGCAGCGCCTCGACGACTGGCTCGATCTCTTCACCGAGGACGGCCACTACTGGATGCCCGTCGAATGGGGCCAGACCGATCCCCGGCTGACCACCTCGCTGATGTACGAGGACAAGCTGCTGCTGAAGATCCGCGTCGACCGCCTGAAGGGCAAGGCGACCTACAGCCAGAGTCCCAAGAGCCGATGCCATCACGTGTTGCAGTCGCCGCAGGTCGACGAGCGCGACGATGGCGAGCGGCGTTACGTGACCTGGACGCCGCTGCACTACGTCGAAAGCCGCGCCGACGAGCAGACGCTCTATGCCGCGTGGGCGACGCACCATCTCACCGTGGTCGACGATGTGATCAGGATTCGGCTCAAGCGCGTCGATCTCGTCAACTGCGATGCTGCGCTGGGCAGCATCCAGCTTTTTGTGTGAGCGGCGGCATATGGCTGAAACCTGTCATCCCGAGCGAAGCCGCCCGAAGGGCGGCGTAGTCGAGGGACCTGTTCTCGTCGATGCATCGTCCGAACAGGTCCCTCCACTGCGCCTCGCTGCGCTCGGCTTCGGTCGGGATGACGAGTCATGAGCACCCGCAGGCAACCCTACGACGGCGTCGTCGTGGCCGCACCCGTCACGGTTCCCTATCGCCGCTATTCGACCAACACGGCGCACTGGTGGGTCGGCCGTGCGGTGCGTGAGGTGGTCAAGACGGCAGGCCTCAAGAGCGCCGACATCGACGGTCTTTCACTCTCGAGCTTCACCGTCGGCCCCGACACCGCGGTCGGCCTGACCCAGCACCTGGGTCTGTCACCGCGCTGGCTCGATCACGTGCCGCTGGGCGGCGCCAGCGGGGTCGTGGCGCTGCGCCGGGCGGCGCGCGCCGTGCAGTGCGGCGATGCCGAGTTCGTGGTCTGCGTCGCCGGCGACACCAACCAGGTCGATTCGTTCCGCCGCATGCTGTCGACCTTCTCGCGTTTCGCGCAGGACGCCGTCTATCCCTACGGCTCGGGCGGGCCCAATTCGGGCTTCGCGCTGATCACGCGCAACTACATGAAGCATTACGGCGCCACGCGCGAGGATTTCGGCAAGATCTGCGTCGCCCAACGCGACAATGCGCTGAAATTTCCCTACGCGTTGATGAAGAAGCCGCTGACGCTCGACGAGTATCTCGGCGCCCGCGCCATCTCCGATCCCATCCATCTGTTCGACTGCGTCATGCCCTGCGCCGGCGCCGAGGCCTTCCTGGTCTGCCGCGAGGACGTGGCGCGCTCTCTGGGCCTTCAGTCGGCGCGGCTGCTGGCTACCATCGAGCGGCACAATGCCTTCCCGGACGACCCGATCCAGTATCGCGGCGGTTGGGCGCTCGACATCGACGAGTTTTATGCCATGGCGGGCTTGACCGCGGACGACGTGGATTTCGTGCAGACATACGACGACTACCCGGTGATCTGCATGATGCAGATGGAAGATCTCGGCTTCTGCGGCAAGGGCGAGGGGCCCGAGTTCGTCCGCTCGCATACGCTGACGGCCGACGGCACGTTCCCGCATAACGTCTCGGGCGGCCAGCTCTCGGTCGGACAGGCCGGCGCGGCCGGCGGCTTTCTCGGCCTGGTCGAAGCCGTGCGCCAGCTCACGGGCGCGACGCTCGGTGCGGCGGTGCCCGACGCCGAGATCGGGCTGGTCTCGGGCTTCGGCATGATCACCTACGACCGCGGTCTGGCGAGCGGCGCCGCGCTGCTGGCGGGAGGCAACGCATGACCGAGCCGCTGGTGCGCCCCAAGCGCAAGAACCCGCTCAAGAAGACACGCGTTCCGCTGCTGCCGCAGGGCGTCCGCAGCCGCACCGCGCTCGGTCTGACCGAAGCTGCCGCCGAAGGCCGCTTCCGCCTGCAGGTCTGTGCCGATTGCGACGCGGTGATCTATCCACCGCGCGATGCCTGTCCGCGCTGCCTGTCCGCGAGGTTGCCGTTCCGCGACGTCGACAATCGCGGCACCTTGCTGGTCGAGACCACCATCCGCACCTCGACGGACGTTTATTTCCGCGAGCGCATGCCGTGGCGCATCGGCACGGTGCAGCTCGATGCCGGTCCGTCGATCGTGGCGCATCTGCACGGCGACCTGCGCGAGGGCGAGCGGACGCGACTGCAATTGAAGATCGACAAGTCGGGTCAGGCCATCGCCATGGCGCTGCCCGCGGAGGACACCCCGAACATGGCCGACGACCCGCAGTGGCGCGAACTCACCTGCGATCCCAAGTTCCGCCGCGTGCTGATCACCGACGGCCGCACCGCCGTCGGCCAGGCGCTGGCCGAGGCCTGCTCCAAGGCGGGCGCCAGCGTGGTCTTCGTCGGCGTCGCCGATCCCTGGAAGCCGTTTCCCGGCGAGGAGAAGCTGAAGAAGCTCGAGCGCGTGGAGATCGTGGCGCTCGATCTCACCGACACGATCTCGGTCAACGAGTGCGCCGGCGAGTACGCCCCGCGTGTCGACATCCTGATCAACACTGCTGAATACGTGCGCACCGGCGGCATCATCGAACGCAAGGGCCTCACTGTTGCGCGCGAGGAGCTGGAGGTGCGCTATTTCGGCCTCACACGGCTCGCCCAGAGTTTTGGACCGGTCCTGCGCGCACGCGGCGCCGATGGCGTCAATTCGGCGGCGGCCTTCGTCAACCTGCTGTCGGTCTACGCGCTGGCGAACTGGCCGGCCTACGGCGCCTTCTCGGCGACCGAGGCGGCGTGCCTGTCGGCGGCGCAGTCGCTGCGCGCCGAACTGCGGCCGGGCGGCGTCAAGGTGCTGAACGTCTTCTTCGGCCCGCTCGAGACCGAATGGTACCAGGCGGTGCCGCCGCCCAAGGTCGCGCCGTCGGCGCTGGCCAATGCGACCGTGCGCGCGCTGCAGCAGGGGCTGGAGGACGTTTTCGTAGGCGACATCGCCGAGGACATCCGCGCGCGCCTGGCCGTCAGTCCCAAGGCGCTCGAGCGCGAGCTCGGCTCATGAGCAGGAGCATCGATATGGCTTCTACCAACTTGGCGACCTTCGCCGGCGCCATCGCCCAGGGCGACATCGACGTCGTCGATCTCACCCATACGCTGACGCCGGAGTTCCCCACCATCGTCATGCCGCCCGAGCTCGGCCAGTGCGCGCCCTTCCGCATGGAGGAGGTGTCGCGCTACGACGAGCGCGGGTCGGCCTGGTACTGGAACAACATCTCCATGGGTGAGCATACCGGCACGCATTTCGACGCGCCGGTGCACTGGATCTCCGGCAAGGACCTGCCGCACAACTCCGTCGACACGATCCCGCCCGGCGACTTCATCGCCCCGGCCGTGGTCATCGATATTTCCGGGCAGTCGGCCAGGAATCCCGACTACGAGCTCACCGTCGCCGACGTCGAGGCATGGGAGAAGCAGCACGGCCGTATCAAGCCGCGCCACTGGGTGCTGCTGCGCACCGACTGGTCCAAGCGCTCCGGCCGCGAGTACGTCAATATGCGGGAGGACGGCCAGCACACGCCGGGGCCGTGCCCCGAGGCCGTGCGCTTCCTGGTCGAGGAACGCGACGTGCATGGCCTCGGCACCGAGACCATTGGCACCGATGCCGGCCAGGCCTTCCATTTCAACCCGCCGTATCCCGCTCACTATTACATGCATGGCAAGGGCCGCTACGGCCTGCAGTGCCTGGCCAATCTCGATCTTCTGCCGCCGACAGGGTCGGTGATCCTGGCCGCGCCGCTGAAGATACGTCGCGGCTCGGGCAGTCCCTTGCGCGTGCTGGCATTGGTGCCGCGGAGTGCCCAGTGACCGACGCCACCGCCATCGTGACGGGCGCCAGCGGCGGCATCGGGGCGGCGATCGCCAGGGCGATGCTCGAGCGCGGCTATCGTGTCGTGTCGCTGGCGCTCGACAAGCCCGGCTGGTCGCACCCGCATCTGGAAAGCCGCGCCGTCGACCTGTTCGATGCCGAGGCAACGGCAGAGATCGCGAAGGAAGTCGCGCGCGACCGCAGGATCACGCACATCGTCCATAACGCCGGAGTGATCCGGCCCAATCCCGTCGATCAGGCGAGAGCGGGCGACATCGCGGCCCTGGCCCAGCTTCATCTCGGCGCACCGTTGACGCTGCTGTCGGCCGTGCTGCCCGGCATGAAAGAGTCGGGTTTTGGCCGCGTCGTGCTGATCTCCTCGCGCGCGGCGCTGGGTGCGCACGGCCGCACCGCGTATTCGGCGACCAAGGCCGGCATCATCGGCATGGGCCGCACCTGGGCGCTGGAACTGGCGCCGCACGGCATCACCGTCAACATGGTGGCGCCGGGCCCGATCCAGGGCACGCACATGTTCCACGAGATCGTGCCGGCGGGCAGCGAGCGCGAGACGGCGCTGGCCAATGCCATCCCCATGAAGCGGCTGGGTCGGCCCGAGGATGTGGCCAACGCCGTGCTTTTCTTCGCCTCGGACGAGGCTTCGTTCGTCACCGGCCAGGTTCTCTATGTCTGCGGCGGGGCCAGCGTCGGCACTCTTGTGATCTGAATGGCGTGATCTGAAGGAATTGCCATGAGCGACGTCATCGTCAAACCGGCAGCGCCTCGCTCCCGCAACCGCGTGAACGGCGAAATGCCCGTCGAGGGCAAGGGCCATATCGAGCTCAGGCTGTGGCTGCGCATGATCTCCTGCTCGATGAAAATGGAGAGCATCCTGAGCCAGCGCCTGCGCAAGGAGTTCAAGACCACGATGGCGCGTTTCGACGTGATGTCGCAGCTCGAGCGTTTCCCCGACGGGCTCACCATGTCGGAGCTGTCGCGCCGGCTGATCGTGTCCAACGGCGCCATCACCGGCCTCGTGGACAAGCTCGCCGCCGCCGGCCTGGTGACCCGCCGCGAGGATCCCAAGGACCGCCGCAGCATGATCGTGCGCCTGACCCGCAAGGGCCGCGACAATTTCCTGCGCATGGCGCGGCGGCACGAGGAATGGGTGGTGTCGATCCTGGGTGAGCTGAGCTCGGAGGCGCAGTCGGAGCTGCTGCAGAACCTGACCTTGCTGCAGCGGAACATCGACTTGCACGGCAGGGGCTGACGCATGCGCATTGCAGTGTTGGGCGGCGGCAACGGCTCGTTCGCGGCGGCGGGTGATTTCGCCCTGGCCGGCCATGAGGTGTGGATGTGGCGCCGCGACAAGGCGGCCGTGCAGGCGCATCGCGCCGCGGGTGGCAAGGTTGCCATCAAGGATTTCCGCGGCCGGCACGACGCCTCGCTCGCCCAGGTCACGGCCGACATCGCGGCTGCCGTTCGCGGCGCCGAGCTGATCGTCTGTCCGACGCCAGCCTTCGCCCAGGGCGATATCGCCAGGCTCCTCGCACCGCATCTGGAGGACGGACAGGTCGTGTTCCTGCCGCCGGGCACGTTCGGCTCCATGCTCCTGGCGCAAGCCGCGCACCAGGCGGGCAACAAGGCGTCCGTCGCCTTTGCCGAGACCGGCACCTTGCCGTGGCTCACGCGCAAGCACGGCCCTCACGAGGTGCAGATCTCGGCGCGCGGCAAGCATCTGCCGACGGGCGTCTTTCCGCTCAGCTTGGCGGACCATGCGTTGTCGGTCATCGGCCGCGCCTTCCCTGAAGCCATCGAGCCCTGCGGCGATGCGCTGTCGGGTGCGCTGATGAATGCCGGTCCGATCATCCATCCTCCGCTGATCGTCATGAACGCCGGCCCGCTCGAACACTTCGATCGGTGGGACATCCACAAGGAGGGCACGCAGCCCTCGATACGGCGCGTCACCGATGCGCTCGACCGCGAGCGCGTGGCGATCCGCGAGGCGCTGGGCTACGGCGGGCCGCATTTCCCGCTGGCCGACCACTATGCCAAGACAGGCCCGGAATGGATGTACGGCCGCGGCTCGCACGAGAAGCTCACCGATTCGGGCGACTGGCGCGAGCACATCGTGCTGACGAAGCACCGCTACATGCTGGAGGACACGCGCATCGGCCTGTCCTTCCTGTCGTCCGTGGCGCGCCTGGCCGGCGTCGCGACCCCGCTGATCGACGCCTTCCGCTCGATCGGTGGCGCCGTTTGCGAGGAGGACTTCATGACGACCGGTCGTACCCTGGCAAGCCTCGGTCTTGGCGACCTCGACTGCGCGGGCCTGCAGAAGCTGCTGCGTGAGGGGTTCAAATGATCGGTCTCGTCGGAGCGGGCCGTATGGGCCGCGGCCTGGCGGTGGTCTTCGCCTACGCCGGCCACGACGTCGCGCTGATCGATCTGAAGCGCCGCGATGCCAAGGATTTCGTGCGGCTGGCGGACGAGGCGAGGGCCGAGGTCACCAAGACTTTCGACACCCTGGCGCACCTCGGCTTCTTTGCGCCCGAGAATGTGGCCACCATCGCCCAGCGCGTGCGCGTGGTGTCGGCGGGAGAGGCGGTGTCGGTGCTGCCCGACGCCAGCTTCATCTTCGAAGGCGTGCCCGAGGTGCTGGAGCAGAAGCGGGAGGTGCTCGCGCAGGTTTCCAAGCTCGCCGGGCCGAAGCCGATCATCGCCTCCACCACCTCGACCATCCTGGTCGACGACCTTATCGGCGCCATCGAGCATCCGCGGCGGTTCCTCAACGCCCACTGGCTCAATCCGCCCTTTCTCATGCCCTTGGTCGAGATCTCGCCGGGCAAGGAAACCGAGGCCGAAGTGGTCGACACGCTGTGCGCCTTCCTGGAGGGCATCGGCAAAGTGACGGTGCGCTGTGCGGCGCGGCCGGGCTACATCGTGCCGCGCATCCAGGCGCTCGCCATGAACGAGGCCGCGCGCATGGTCGAGGAGGGCGTGGCCTCGGCCGAGGAGATCGACAAGGCTGTGAAGTACGGCTTCGGCCTGCGCTTTGCGGTGCTGGGCCTGCTCGAATTCATCGACTGGGGCGGCGGCGACATCCTCTATTACGCCAGCCGCTACCTGACCCAGGCGCTGGGCAACGAACGTTACGCCGCGCCCGAGATCGTCGCGCGCAACATGCGGGAGGGACATATCGGCATGAAGACCGGACGCGGCTTCCTCGACTACGAGAAGATGGACCTGGAGCGCCATCGGCTCGAACGCCTGGGCGCCTTCGCGTCGCTGCTGCGGGATCTCGATCTGGTGCGCCCGCCGGTGCTGCGATGACGCGCGAACCTCTCGACGCCGGCCGCCTGTTCGCGCCCGCAGAGCGCAGCCTCGCGGTCATGCTGCAGGCGCAAGCCAAGAAATTCGGCGCCAAGAAGCTGGCGCAGTCGGGTGACCGTAGCTGGAGCTTCACCGAGGCGACGGATCTCGCTGCGCGTTCGGCCGGTCGGCTGCAGGCCTCCGGGATCAGGCAGGGCGATCGCGTCGCGCTGATCTGCGAGAACCGGCCGGAATTCATCGAAGTCTTCCTGGGCGCGGCCTGGCTCGGCGCCATCCTGGTGCCGATCAACACCGCCTCGCGCGGCCTGCAGCTCCGGCACATCCTGGAGAATTCGGGCGCGCGCCTCATCGTGATCGAGGCCGCCCTTCTGGGGGCGCTGGAGCATGTCGGACTCGAGACTCTCAAGGTCGAGGCCATTTGGGTCATCGACCGCGCGGGCGACAATGTACCCATGCCGCCGGTCGCCCGGCCGCTGCCGGACCTTGGCGCGCCGGTCGAGGCAGTGCCGACACGACCGAGCGACACGCTCGCCATCCTCTACACCTCCGGCACGACGGGTCCGTCGAAGGGCGTGTGCTGCCCGCATGCGCAGTTCTTCTGGTGGGGAGTCAACACGGCCCACCTGCTGGGCGTGCGCGAAGACGACGTGCTGTGTACGCCGTTGCCGCTCTTCCACACCAACGCGCTCAACACCTTCTTCCAGGCGATGATCACCGGCGCCACGGCGATCTTCGAAAGCCGCTTCTCGGCTTCGGGGTTCTTCGCGGCCCTGGCCGAGCGCAAGGCGACGGTGACCTATCTGCTGGGCGCCATGGTGCCGATCCTGTTGTCACGGCCGGAAAACGAAGAGGAGCACGCGCATCGTGTTCGCATCGCCCTGGCCCCAGGCGTGCCGGGCCATTTCCATAGTGACTTCACCCGGCGCACCGGCATTGCGCTGCTCGACGGTTACGGCTCGACCGAGACCAACTTCGTGATCGGCTCGCCGATCGCCGAGTGCCGGCCCGGCACCATGGGCCGCCTGTTCGAGGGTTTCGCCGCCCGCGTGGTCGACGACGAGGACAACGAGGTGCCGGACGGCACGCCGGGCGAGCTGATGCTGCGCGCCGAGGCGCCCTTCGCCTTCGCCACCGGCTATTTCGGCACGCCCGAGAAGACGGTCGAGGCCTGGCGGAACCTCTGGTTCCACAGCGGCGACCGCGTCATCCGCGAGCCCGACGGCTACTACAAGTTCGTCGACCGACTGAAGGACGCGATCCGCCGGCGCGGCGAGAACATCTCTTCCTTCGAGGTCGAGCAGGTGCTGCTGAGCCACCCCGAGATCGCCACCGCTGCCGCCTTCCCCGTGCGCTCCGAGCTCGCCGAGGACGAGGTGATGGCGGCGATCGTGCGCCAGCCCGGCAGTGTCCTCGACGAGACGACGATCATCCGCTTCTGCGAGACGCGCATGCCCTATTTTGCCGTGCCGCGCTTCCTCGAGTTCGTCGATGTCCTGCCCGCGACGGAGAACGGCAAGATCCAGAAGTACAAGCTGCGCGAACGCGGCATCACCGACCGCACCTGGGATCGCGAAGCCGCCGGGATCACCGTCAAGCGGCGGTGATCAGATGAACATGTCGAGCTGGTTATAGTTCTTCAGCACGCTGGCGCGGGTGGCCTCGTTCCAGCGGTTCTCGTCCTCACGACCGATCATCGGCCGGTAGACGTAGGGCGTCTCTTGCGGAAAGCGTTGCCGGCGCGCATCGATCGCGATCTGGAGGATGCGCGTGCGCGCCTCGATGCGCGCCAGGTCGTAGGTTTCGACATTGCCGTTCAAGCGCCGTGTCGTGACGTTCAGCACGCGCTTGCGCGGGAAGAAGCCGGCGTTGAGGGTGAGGCGGCGATCGGGCGAGCTGTTGGCGAAGGAACCGTGCACGAGCTGGCGGTTGGTGACGATCGTGTCGCCGGCATCGCACAGCATCGGCACCGCACCCTCGATGCGGTCCGAGCCGCTCTCGGCCACCATCTTCTTGATATCCGCCTTGCCGCGCTTGTGGCTGCCGGGCAGCACCCAGACGCCGTTGCCAGCCGTGCTGGGATAGAGCTGGGTCATGAAGTTGAAGCCATGCGCGCCCTCGTCCCAGTCGGCCGCATTCCAGTGGGTCGTGCCGTCCTGGTGCCAGGCGACCGATGGGCCGAGCCCCGCCTCCTTCACGAAGGTCACTTCGTTGTAGGGCACGAAATCGTCGCCCAGGATCGAGGCCGCTGCGGTCAGCAATCCGGGATGGCCATAGAGGCGCAGGCAGGCGTCGCTGAGGTGAAGGTTGCCGTCGAGCAGCTCGATGGTCCAGGTCGGCGCGTCCTTGCCCGGATCGGGTTGCAGCATGGCAGCGGGATGCCGGCCGTTGTTCGCGTTGGTGCCGCCAACCGGATCGCTCAAGGGCTTGGCCCAGCGATAAGGCGGCTTGATGATGCCGTGCTCCGTTGCCGGCCGCCCTTGGCGATCGACCGTCGCATCGGGCGCCACCGGCGCGCGCGACAGCACATCGTCGATATCGGCCCGCAGCTCCGCCAGCTCCTCCGGCCCGACGACGCCCTGGAAGACGTAGAAGCCGTTCCTCCAGTACGACTCCAGGATCTCAGGCAGCAGCTTGCCGTCATCGCCGACGCGGATCGGGCCGCGATTGCCCAGGGCATGGGCGCGCGCCTCCGCGCGTCGGCCGTACTCGCTCATGGCGCGCACATGATCCGTGGCGCTGAGCGGCAAGGGAGGAGTAGCTTCGGCGGTGGTGGTGAGCGTCATGGCAGGCACCTGAAGAGGAAGCGTGGCAAACGATATCCCAGCTCATACCCGCGAACCAAGCCGCGCTACGTGTCAGCGTATCGACAGCCAAAATGGTGTAGACTTCAGCCGGGCCGGTGACGGTTCCAGGGGGAAGGCGTCATGCGGTTGCTCGCCGCAATGTTGTTGTGCGTGATCGGGCTGTCGGGGTCGATGCCGCAGATTAGGACCACGGCGGCGCCCCTGCCTCATGATGCCTACGTCTGGCAACGGGCCTGGACCCCCAACGTGATTTCGAGCGTCAACCGGTCGTCGGACATCGTCCGCACTTGGCGCCTCCTCCTGGCCGAAGCCGACGCGTCGGGCCGCTGGACGTCGGTGCGCATTCCCTGGTCCGACGTCCAGGCCACGCAACGGCCGGTGATCGGGGTGATCCGCATCGATGGCCGGCTCGACGAGGCGCGGATACCGGCCATGCTCGAGCAGGTCATGGCCCGGATCGAGCCGATATCGGCGACCCTTGCCGGAGTCGAGATCGACTACGACTGCCCGACTTCCAAGCTTGCGGTCTACGCGCGCTTTCTGGCCGCGCTCCGGTCGCGCCTCGCGCCAGCCCTGAAACTCTCGATCACCGCCCTGCCCACATGGATGACATCGAGCCAGCTCGAGCGGGTGACCAGGGATCTCGACGAGATCGTCCTGCAGGTCCATGCCGTGGACGATCCGCGCCGTGGGCTGTTCGATCCGGATCAGGCCGAGCGCTGGGTGCGGGACTTCGGACGGCGCATTCATCGACCTTTTCGCGTGGCGCTTCCCGCCTACGACGTGCAGGTGACCTGGCGGCCCGACGGACGGCTGGCCAGCGTCGAAGGCGAGATGCCCCTGCGCACCGGCATGACCAACGGCGAGATGCTGCGCGCCTCACCCGAGGCGGTGCTGAAATTCCTGAACGCCATGCGGCTCGGCGCGCCGGAAGGCCTTCTAGGCATCGCCTGGTTCCGGCTGCCGACCGACGCCGATTCGCGGGCCTGGAGCCTGCAGACGTGGCGAGCGGTGATCGCTGGCGAGCTGCCGGCCATCCAATTGAGCGCCAGGCTCGTGCCGGCTGAGCGCGTCGATCTCTGGACGGTCACCTTGTCGAACGACGGGCCCGTCGATGCGGCGCTGCCGCGCCACATCCGCCTCGATCCGGCATGCGAGGCGGCCGACGGCGCCAACGGCTTCAGACTCGCCTCTGCCGGCGGGCCGCTGGTCCTCGAGGCGACCGGCAACGGCCGGCTGCGCGCCAAGCGCAAGCGCATCATCGGCTGGGCGCGCTGCACTGAACCGGAAAGGGTCCTCGATGTCGTTCAATAGGCTCGGTGTGATGGTCCTGGCCGCCGCGGCCTGCATCGGCGTCGCGCTGGCCTGCGGGCCGAACTTCCCGTGGCAGCTTCTGGACAGCCGCGAGGGAACGGTGAAAGCGCCCATCGAGCTCAACTTCGCCTTCGAGATGTCTCGCCTCGTCGACGCGCCCAAGGACAGCGTGCGCGCCGTCGAATCCGACAGGCCCGTCGACGATGAGGCCGTGGCCGTCGAGCGCGAGGAAATCCAGTCCGGCGCGTGGCAGGGCCTCATGCCTGCTGCATCCAGCGATTGGCTCCTGGCCCGGCTCGAGATGGCGCGTCGCGCCGAGAGCGGCGATGCGGCGAAGGCGGCCGCGGCGGGTCTTCCCGTCGCGGTGGCCGACTATCTCGCTGGCGCCGCGGACTATCATGCCGACCGTCTCGACGCGGCGATGGCCTTCTTCCAGGCGATCGATCGATTGCCGGCCGACCAGAGGAAGGTCCGCGCGGTCACCGCCGCCTACATGCGCGGCCGTATCCATCAGCGCCTGGGGCAGTTCGCGGCGGCGCGTGCGGACTTCGAGGTTGCGCGCCGTTATGCCGAGGCAGGCGCTCCCGATCCCATGGGGCTGGCGGTGGCGAGCCTCGGCGAGGAGGCGCGCCTGGACCTGATCCAGGGGGGCTTGATCAATTCGCCTTGGCCGCTGCCGAACGTCGCCATCGACGATGCGGCCGCACCTCGGTTGATCGCAAACGCCGTTCGCCTCTACGCCGAGCAAGCCAACCGCGGGTCAAAGGTTGGCCTGTTGTCGTTGGGCGAGGTGGCGCGATTGCTCATGGAGCCAGACGTCGATCTTCGTCGCATCCTCGCCGAACCGATCGTCCGGCGGCTGCTCGTGGCCTATGTCGCCTCGAAACAGCCCGACTACACCTGGGACGACACGACCGATCTCGACTCCATGGTTGCCGCCACAATGGAAGCCGTCCTGTCGCAGCCCGCGCCTTCGCCCGGGCCCGACGTCGACCGTCTCGCTGCCCTGGCCTACCAGGGCGGCCGCTACGATCTTGCCGAGAAGCTGTCGGAGAAGGCGACTCAGCCGTTGGGCCTCTGGGTGCGCGCCAAGCTTGCATTGCGCCGCGGCGACCGTGCGGATGCGGTGAAGGACTGGGCGGCGGCCTTGACAGCTCTCGGGACGGACGATCGAACGCTGGACGATGATGCCAAGACCCGACTGCGCGGCGAAGTCGCGGTCATGCGATTGAGCCAGGGCGAATATCGCGACTCCCTGCAGCTGCTGTTCCCCGTCGCAGAGACCTACTGGGGGGACGTCATCTACATCGCCGAACGTGTGCTGACGGTCGACGAGCTCAAGGCGTTCGTCGACGGTCTGCCGCCATCATCCGCGCCTCAGGCCCGCTCGGACCGGCCTAATCCCGTGGGGAATCTGCGCGCCTTGCTGGCGCGGCGGCTGGTCCGGGTCGGGCGCACCAGCGAGGCGCTGGCCTATTTCCCGCCGCGGGTGGCGGGCTCGACGCCGGACGATCGTGACCAGGACCGCGCCGACGTCGAGGATGCCCGCGACTACCTCGCGGCTGTCGAGGCGGCTCGACCGGCCTGGTTCGAATGGCCGTGGCAACGAGTGTCCCGCGCCGAAGCCCTGTTCAAGTTGGCCCGAATGACCCGCATGCAGGGCATGGGCTTGATGGGAACGGAAGGCCCACCCGATGAGACGGTGATGTACGGCTCGTTCCCCTCCGGCATCGGCCAGTCGAGTCCCAACGGCGAGGGCACGTCGCCGAGCCCGCTGCTCGGGCCCGACGAGGCGAGCCGCTTCGCCGCCAGCGCCCCCAAGCCCGATGTCCGCTTCCACTATCGCCCGATCGCCGCCGATCGCGCACTCGCCGCCGCCGACCTCTTGCCGCAGCGCTCGCAGGCCTATGCCGCGGCGATCTGCTGGGCGGCCCGGTATGCCATCGACAGCGGCGACCAGGACAAGGCCACGGCGATTTACAAGCGCTACGTCGCAACCGGCGCCTACCAGGCCTGGGCCACGAACTTCGGCCGGAAGTGCGTGGAGCCCGATTTCGAGGCGGCGAAGACATTCTGGCAGCGCCGCATCACGACCTGGGTGAATCAGGTGGCGGGGTCAGCCTGGCGGCACGCCGGTCTGCTCGGTGCCTTGGCGATCGCCTGTGTGGCGGTCGTGATCCTGGGCCGACGCAGCCTGCTCGCCCGCCGAAGCTGAGACCAGGGCTTGAACGCGGGGCCGATGAGATTGCCAGCACTGCTGGCATCGGTGCTCGACTCGAACAAGTTTTTGCGCTCGGGCCCCCCTTATGGGACGCAAAAACTAGAACGGCAGTTGACCTAAACGAGCACCTAAGTTATATTGACCGAGCGTCGCTTCCCGGCGGCTCTGCTCTTTGCATCGTTCATCCGATACCCATCGCGCCGGGCCGCTGCCGGGTCGGCCTGTCCGACCGAGCAAGCCCCATGGATAGTGGGTCGGCTTCCCCATTCGCCGTTCAGCCAGTCGAAGGCGAACGACCCCCTAAACCGGCTTCGCCGCCCGTTCCGGATCGACGGCGCGCACGACATAATCGTCGGCCATCGGCTGATAGAGTTCCCACAGGAAGCGGAGCTGGACCAGCGGCCGGGGGTCGAGATCGACGCGCAGGTCGACGTAGGGAAAGGCTTCACGGTGCGCGACGATGAGGCCGGCCGACTTGATCTGCTTCAGCTCGCCGCCGGCGGCGTCGCCGGCCTCGATGGCCCGCATCAGGCGCTCGGCCAGCGGCTGGCTTTCATTGGCCTCGAAGCTATCCACCATGGCGTCGACGACGTCCGAGTTGCGCAGGATATTGCCGACCGCCACGCAGTCGCGGCCGACCCGGCCTTTGAAGATCGAATAGATGTTGCCGCCGTTGAAGAATGCGGCCTGTCCCTTGGCGTCGATGACCGCGAGTTGTCGCCAGCCCAGGCCGGGCTCGGTCTTCTCGAAGTCTTGCAGGATGTCGGCGGGCGCTATCCCGTCGCGCAGCTGCGCCAGCATCTTGGGTCCGAGCCGCGGGTCGGTGCGATGCTGGGTCAGGGCGGCCCCGACATTGGCTTCGGCATAGGCGCAGCGGCCGCCGACGGCGATCGATGACGTCGTGACGACGGCGCCCAGCATGCCGGTTCGGGCGCATCTTCCGGCGATCGAGAAGGTCATGATTCAGTCCAGGATCTCGTAGTGTGATTCGGTCGTCGTGCCGGTCCGGCCGTTGATCGACAGGATGTCCTGCGGGCAGGCCGACATGGCGACGACGCAGTCGAGTTCGGCGCGCAGGGTCACATGATCGCCGGGCTTGGTGGTCGGCGGATCGAAGGAGAGTCCGCCGTCGGCAGTCCAGGGAATGTTCATAAAGAGATTGAGCGGACTCGGACACTCCGGCGGCGTGAGGCCGAGTGCCTGCATCGCGGCGAACAGATTGTCGGTGCAGTTGTCGTGATACTCCTTCACGCCGAGCAGAATGTAGCGCTCGCTGTCGCACGCCGCGATCAGCGTGTCGTGATCGCCGCGGCTTGTATCCCCCGTCATGGTCAGGATCTTGCGCCGGCGGTTGGTATAGAGCCCATCGCCGACCTTCGGCCGCAGGCTGGTCAGCGTGGCGCGCGTATGCTCCATGGACATGAACTCGGTCAGCATGCCCGCCGTGAATGCCCAGGTGTCGACGACCTGCGCACCGTGGGTGTTGACGATGCGGATCGACTGGCCGCGCTTCAGATGGGTTGCCTTGCCGCGACGGGCGGGAATGGTCTCCATTGACCGGGTTTCCTACACAGTTATTCCTTCACGTGATATCCAGGAGTGACCGGTGAAATCGTCTCCTCAGAATCCTGCTCCAGCCGACGCCGCTGAGCGGCGCAAGGCGCCTGCACTCGTCTGCTATTCCGTCGACAAGGTACCGCCATACGACCGGCAGTTCTATGAAACAGCGCGACAGGGCCTGACCAGGATCGGCGAAGTCGTGGTGCCCCCGCGCGAGGCGAAAACCTTCGAGGTCGCGGCCGGCCAGTTCTTCCGGATCGTCAGCATCGAAGGCCCGCAGGTCGGCGACCTGAACCTGTGGAATGCCCACGATCTGTCGGAGCGCTTCTTCAGCGGAAAGACGCGCGCCTTGCACGCCACGCATGTCAGCACCGGCGACAGGCTGTGGAGCACGCTGCCCAACCTTCGGCCGATGGCGACGATCACCCACGACACGCTCGACTGGTACGGCTGGGATGACGACGGCGGTGGCGTTCACGACGTCATCGGCACGCGGTGCGATCCCTATACTCAGCTCCTGCTGGGCGGAGACGAATACCATCACTGCTGCCATTCCAATCTGACGCGCGCGCTCGCCGGCCATGAAGGGCTGGCTCTTGCTGCGGCGGAGCGGCACGTGCACGACGTGCTGAACGTCTTCATGTGCACGGGTTTTACACGCGATACGCATCAGTATTTCATGAAGGCGAGTCCGGTGCGGCCGGGCGACTTCATCGAGTTCTTCGCCGAGATCGACCTGCTGGGTGCCTTGTCGGCCTGTCCCGGAGGCGACTGCAGCAGCAGTCATTCAAGTGACGCCGCGAAATGCTATCCACTCAAGGTCGAGATCTTTCGGCCGAGTGCCGAAGCGCTGAAGGCATGGCGGTCGCCGGGCAGAAGCCACTACTCCCGAAAACACGGCACGTGAGCGCACGGAGATAAAAATGCGAATCGAGCCGGTCTTCCTCTTCGATCTCGACGGCACTCTGGTCGACAGCGTCTACCAGCACGTGCTCGCCTGGAAAGAAGCGCTCGACAGCGAAGGCATCGATCTGTCGGTCTGGCGTATCCATCGCAAGATCGGCATGAGCGGCGGCCTGTTCACCAACCAGCTCCTGCGCGAAACCGGCCTCGACATCAGCCTCGACCGCGTCGAGCGGCTGCGTCGGTCTCATGCCGCCGCCTATCAGCGGCACGGCGCCGGCGTGCGGCCGCTGCCGGGCGCGCGCGAGCTGCTGGCGTGGCTGTCGGATGCCGGCGTGCCATGGGCGATCGCCACCAGTGGCCGCATGGAGACCGCCGCCGTGAACCTCTCCGCTCTCGGCGTCGATCCCGACCGCATGCCCGTCGTCACGCGCGATCAGGTGAAGTACGCCAAGCCCGATCCCGACCTGTTCCTCGCCGCAGCGGAGCGGATCGGCCGGCCGATCGAGACCGCCGTGGTCGTCGGCGACAGCATCTGGGACATGCTGGCGGCGACGCGTTGTCGCGCCCTGGGCGTCGGCCTTTTGAGCGGCGGCTACGGCTCCGATGAGCTGCGTCAGTCCGGCGCGATCCGCGTCTACGACGATCCGGCCGATCTGCTGGCCCATATCGACGAGGTCGGCGGCCGGCGTTGACTGCGGCCCAGCGTCATGGCCTGCCAGACGCCGTCGCGCCGCACCCAGGCGTGGAAGAGAGCCGCTCCGAGGTGCGCGAGGATGGTGACGAACAGCACCATGGCGAGAACGGTGTGGGCCCGGCGCAGGAAGGCGAACAGCGGCCCGTCGATGGGTGCGATGGGAGGCAGCACCAGCGTGCCGAACAGCTCGACCGGATAGCCGCCGGCCGACAGCATGGCCCAACCGACGAGCGGGAGCGCGAACATCAGGGCATAGAGCAGCAGGTGCGACAGGTGGGCCGCCACGCGCTGCGAGGTCGGCAGGTCGGCGGGCAATGGCGGCGCGGGGCGGGCCAGCCGAATGCACGCCCTGATCGCCGCCAGGCAGAGGATCAGGATGCCCAGCGGCTTGTGCAGGTCGATCAGCCAGGTCCGCATCTCCGACACAGTCGACACCATGCCGACGCCGATGAACAGCATCGCCAGGATGCAGATGGCCATCAGCCAGTGCACCAGCCGGAGCGCCAATGGAAAGCGCGTCGGGAACGATGTCATGGCCGTGCCCTCCGCGCTTGGGGGTCTTTGGCCAGGGCGCTCGGCTGGCCGTGCTCGCCGTCGCGTCGCGCTAGCGAGGAAGCGTAGACGCCCGAGCGCGCCGGCAGCAGGGGATCGTCGGACGGCGCAATGCCCGCGGGCAGGATCAGCGGGTCGAACGTGATGTTGCGGCAGGCGCCGTCCTCTTCGATGAGGGCCCGGTCGATCACCAGCGTGCCGACGTCTATGCGACGACGGTTCGCCGGCCACACCTTGGTCGCATCGTCGGTCGGGTCATCCGGCTCGGCAATGGTCACGATCAGGCGCCAGTGCAACGGACTGCGGGCCAGCCGGGCGATGACGTCGTCGAACAGGAAGTTCGCCGGCCGTGCACCGAGCGTCGCCTTGTCGATCGCCTCGAAAGGCGTTTCCGGCTCGAATGACCAGCGGACCATCCAGGCCTTGCCGGTGTCGTCGATGAAGCGGAAGGCGTTGATACTGTAATAGGTGTCGTTGGCGAAGCTCGTCGACAATGGCGATTCCTGTTGCCAGCGCAGGAAGGCTCGGGTTTCCGGATGCGCTGCCATGTAGCCCTCGACCCGCGCAGGGTCGGGCTTGCCGGTCTTGGGATCGGGCGCCGTGGCGCGCTGGAAGTCGACGAAGGCCTGTGGCGTCGCCACCGGAAACATCGGCGTGTCGTCCAGCGCCATGCGCCATTGCTCGCCGTTCGCCTGGGCGAGGCTGAGCGCCAGCGAGCGGAAGGCAAGCCTGCCGTCGGGTGCGTAGGGCTGGCCGCCGCCGGTCGAGAAGCGGCCGATCACCGGGCTGTCGGTCCTGGCGAAGATCCCGGCCTTGGACAGAAGTGCGCCGTTGCCGTTGCCGAGGAACGAACCCTGGATGCACAGGCCCTTGGCATGGGCGCGGCGGAAGCCGGGATGGCGGCCGTCATGCGCCTCCAGGGCATCGACGATGGCATCGGGTCCGAGGCGGTGCGGCGGCAGCCAGCCCGCGGCCACGGCAAACGCCGCGCTCAGGACAAGAAGGATGGTGCCGATTCCGAGAAGGCGCAGGGCAACGGGCAGGGTTAGGCGCGTCATGGCCGGACCTCCAGGGTCGGGAAGAGGGGGCGCCGGGCGGCCGGGGGGGGAGGGGATGCCGCCCGGCGCGCAGACGCGAACCGCGGGGGAGGTTCACGCCTGGAGAAGAAGAATGAATCGAATGTCATGTGCGGATATCCACGCGATCACCGTCGGCGAGCTCGACGGCGGGATTGAGGATCACGCGGTCACCGGCCTTGATGCCGTCGCGCACCTCGACCTCTGTGCCGCGATCGCGGGCGACCGAGATCTTGCGCAGGCGCGCCACGCCGTTCTCGACGACCGCCACCTGCACGCCGTCCTTGTTGAAGATGATGGCGCCCGCCGGAACCGCAAGGCTCGGTGTTTTGCGCGGGATGTGAAGCTCGGCGGTGGCGTAGATGCCCGGCGACAGCGCACCGTCGGGGTTGGGAATATCGATCTCGACCAGAAGTGTGCGCGTGCCGGGCTGCAGGGCGTCGGCGATGCGCGTCACCTTGCCGGGGAAGGGATGGTCGGGCAGCTCTGGCACGCGGATCACCGCGTCGATGCCGGGCGTCACGCCGACCGCTGCATCCTGCGGCACGTAGACCTGCGTGCGGATGACGTTGCTTTGCAGGATGGTGAACATGAAGGTGCCGTTGACGGCATCGGCCTGCACCAGGCTGCCGATGTCGATGTTACGCTGGGTGATGACGCCGTCGAACGGCGCGACCACGCTCTGGTAGGCCTTCTGCTGCTGCAAGACCTGCAATGCCGCCTGCTGGGCCACGACGTTGGCCTCGGCCACGCTCACGGCGGCGTCGTTGGCGCGCAGCGTCTGCAAGTCTACCGTGCGCGTCTGCTTGGGCATCCAGCCTTCCTTGACCAGCGGCTCGTCGCGCCGCCAGGTGACGCTGGCGAGCTTCTGGTTGGCGCGTGCCTGCTTGGCGGCCGCTTCGAGCTGGGCCAGCGTCGCCGCGGCCTGTGAGATCTGGTGGTCGAGCTCCGGCGCGACGATGGTGGCGAGCTGGTCGCCTGCCTTGACGCGATCGCCGATGTCGACCGAGCGCGTCGCGATGTAGCCGCTGGCGCGGGCCAGGATGTTGGCCGCGGCGAAGGCGGAGGTCGTGGCCGGCAGGCTGACGACCAGCTCGCCGCTCGTCGGCGTCACCTCGGCCACACGGACCTTGGGCACGAAGTTCCGCCGGAATTCGGCGTTCGCCGATGCCGCTTCCTCGCGGGCGTAGAGTTGCCATCCACCGATGGCGAACGTTCCCGCTACCAGCGCGGCGACGGCCGCGCCCAGCACTATGCCCCTGTACTTCATGGGACCTCCTCGAAGACGGCGCCGCTCAGCCGGCCGCTGCCGGCACGCAACTTGTCGAACAGCCAAGGGACGATCAGCAGGGTCGTCGGCGTGGCGAACAGCAGGCCGCCGATGACGGCGCGCGCCAGCGCCGCGTTCTGCTCCTCGCCGGCGGCGCCGATCGCCATCGGCACCATGCCGACGATCATCGCCGCCGCCGTCATCAGCACCGGCCGGATGCGGGTGTAGCCGGCGGCGATCGCCGCTTCGCGCACGCTCATGCCGGCCTGGGTCTGCTCGCGCGCGAAGGTCACGAGCAGGATGGAGTTCGCCGAAGCGACGCCGATCGCCATGATGGAGCCCATCAGCGAGGGCACGCTGAGCGAGGTGCCGGTGGCGAACAGCATGGTGAGGATGCCGCAGAAGGTCGCCGGCAGGGCGAGCAGCACGACCAGCGGGTCGCCGAAGTTCTGGTAGTTGACGACCATCAGCAGGTAGACCAGCACCGCCGCGAACACGAGGCCGATGCCGAGGTTGGCGAAGGAGTCGTCCATGCTCTGGATCTGGCCGACCACCTGGATGGTGTTGCCGGGCGCCAGCGTCTTCTGCAGATCGGCGACGATCGCGTGGATCTCGTGCGCAACCCGGCCGAGATCGCGGCCCTGCACGCTGGCATAGACCTCGTAGACCGGCTGGATGTTGGCCTGGTTGCTGTTGGTCGGCAGGCTGTCGCGCCGGATCGTCGACACGTTGCTGAGCAGGCCCGGCACCGGAACGCCCGGGACGTTGGTGTCGGTGGCGATCGCCGTCGATACCGGCGTGTTGCCGAGGTCGTTCAGCGATGCGACCTGGCGCTCGGGCGTCTGGACAGCGATGTAGTAGGGGATGCCGCTGGTCGGATCCGTCCAGAAGTTCGGCGAGACCTGCTCCGAGGAGCTCAGGCTCACGTTGATGTTGTTGGCGATGGTGTTGGCGTTCAGCCCGAGCTGGGCGGCGCGCGTGCGGTCGACCTCGGCGAGGAAGGACGGGGCGTCGACCTCCTGCTGCAGATGGGCGTCGACGACGCCGGGTATGGTCGCCATGCGCCGCCTGAGCTCATGGGCGACCTTGAGGTTGTTGGCGCGGTCGTAGCCGACGGTGCGCACGTCGATCTGGGCCGGCAGGCCGAAATTCAGGATCTGGGTGACCATGTCGGCGGCCTGAAAGTACAAGACGGCTTGCGGAAAGGCCGCCGGCAGCTCGCGCCGGAGCTTGCGCACATAGCCCTCGGTCGGCGCATGGCCGTCCTTCAGGGCGACCAGGATGACGCCGTCGTTGACGCCGATCGTCGAGCCGTCGGTGAAGGCGAGATTGTAGGGCCGGGCCGGCAGGCCGATATTGTCGACGATCAGCTCCCGGTCCTGCTCGGGGATGAGCTCGCGGATCTTGTCCTCGATCGACTGGAACAGCCGTTCGGTCGCCTCGATGCGCGTGCCGGCCGGCGCGCGCACATGGAGCTGGATGCGGCCGCCGTCGATCACCGGAAAGAAGTCGCGGCCGACCAGGGTGAACAGCACCCCGCCGCTCGCCACCACCAGGACGGCGATGGACGGGACGGTGAACCGGTTGTCGAGCAGGGCCTTCAGCAGCTCCACGTACCGTTGGCGCATGGCCTCGAAACCGCGCTCGAAGGCGTGATGCGTGCTGCTGAACAGGCGGCCGAGCCGGCTCGTCGGCGGCGCGTGACTCTCGCCCTTGGTCAGCAGCCCGATCGTGATCGGCGTCAGGGTCCGCGACAGCGCGTAGGAGGCGAGCATCGCGAAGACGACGGCCAGTCCCAGCGGCGTGAACAGATATTTGGCGGGGCCGTCGAGGAATACGACCGACGTGAACACCGAGCTGATGGCGAGCGTCGAGACGAGCGTGGGGATGGCGATGCCGGCGGCGCCGTGCAGGGTCGCGAGCGGCAGCGGCTGGCGTTCCTCGGTGAGCAGCCGATGCGTGTTCTCGATCGTGACCGTGGAATCGTCGACCAGGATGCCGACCGCGAGCGCCAGGCCGCCCAAGGTCAGGGTGTTGATGGTCTCACCCAGGAAGTAGAGCGCCACCAGCGACGACAGGATCGACAGCGGGATGGAGATCATGACGACCAGCGTCGATCGCCACGAGCCCAGGAACAGCAGGATCATGAGGGCGGTAAGGGCGGCTGCGATCGCGCCCTCGCGCAACACACCCGCGAGGGCCTGCTTGACGAACACCGACTGGTCGAACAGCTCGTTGATCACGAGGCCCGGCGGAGCGGCCTTGCGGATCGTCTGCAGGGCGTCCTTGACGGCATTGACGACCTGCAGCGTGGAGGCGTTGCCGTTCTTGATGATGCTGAGCAGGATCGAGCGCTTGCCGTCCTGGCGCACGACATTCTGCTGAACCAGCCAGCCGTCATGTACCTGGCCGACATCCTTCACGAACACGGTGGCGCCGTTCACCACCTTGATCGGGATGTCGTTCAGCGCGTCGATCGATGCGGGCGTGGCGTTGGTGTGCACGACATATTGACGGTCGCCGATCTTGGCGGTGCCCGAGGGCACGGTGAGGTTCTGGGCGTTGACCGCATTCACGACGTCGAGCGGCGTCAGCCCCTTGGCGACCAGCTTGGTGGGGTCGATGTCGACCATGATCTGGCGGTACTTGCCGCCGGCCGGCGTCGGCAGCGTCACGCCGGGGATCGGCGCCAGCTGCTGACGCACGCGGTAGATGCCGTAGTCGTAGAGCTGCTGCTCGTTCAGCGTGTCGGAGGAGAGGCTGATCTGCAGCACCGGCACGCTCGATGCGTTGAACTGCACGACGACGGGCGGCTGGATGCCGGGCGGCATCAGGGCGCGGATGGAGTTGGTCCCCGCCACGATCTGGGAGATCGCGAGGTCGAGATTGACGTCGGGCTGGAAGTAGATTTTCTGCACCGACAGGCCCGCCATGGTCTGGGCCTCGATGTTCTTGATGCCGCTGACGTTCGCTGAAATGGCGTACTGGCTGTAGGTGGTGACGCGTTGCTCCATCTCCGGCGTGTCGAGGCCGGTGTAGCTCCAGATCACCGTCACCACCGGTATCCTGATCTCGGGGAAGATGTCGGTGCGCATCGTCCAGGCGGCAATGCTGCCCAGGAACAGAATCAGCGCCGCGGCGACGTAGAATGTGTAGGGAAAACGCAGCGCAAACCGGACCAGACCCATGACGCCCCTGCTCCCCTGCCTTGAGGATCGGACGACGCCAATAAATGGCTTTCCGCGCTACCTTCCCATTCATACAAGCGGTACGTGCGGCTTATACCTAAGTATGAAAGACCGAACGCGGGTGTTGCCCTACGAGCATTGCGCGCCGGCTGCAAATGCGTGCCGTGAACGCGGAGGCTCTCTCCTCATGCTGCAACTTTCGTCTGCACCGGTTCGCCCATCGCTCGTGTTGCCGTTGCTGGCCGCCGTCGTCGCCGTGGCGATTTTCGTCGTCGACACAATCACGCCGCTCGATATCGCCGTCGCCGTGCTCTACGTCGGCGTCGTCCTGCTGGCGATGGACTTCGCCGGGCAGAAGGGGATCCTGATCGTTGCCGGCGGCTGCGCCGTCCTGACGGTGCTGAGCTACGCCATCACCCACGACAACGATCCGGCGAGCGGCCCCATCCTGCGCTGCCTGATCAGCCTGGCCGCCATCGCCATCACCGGCGTCCTGGCGGCCCGCCATCAGGGCACGATCGAGGCGCTGCGCGAGCATGCGAGCCTGCTCGATCTCACGCACGACACGATCTTCGTGCGCAACCAGGACGACATAATCACCTACTGGAACCGCGCGGCCACCGAGCTCTACGGCTGGCGGCCCGAGCAGGCGATCGGGCGCAAGACGGCCGAGTTGCTGCACACCGTATTCCCTGCGCCCTTCGACGACATCATGTCGGAGCTCCGGCGCACCGGGCGCTGGGAAGGCGAGTTGGTGCACACCGCCCGCGACGGCCGGACGCTGATCGTGGCCAGCCGCTGGGCCCTGCAGCGTGACGGCCGCGGCCGTCCCGTCGCCATCCTCGAGACCAACAACGACATCACCGAGCGCCGCCAGGTCGAGGACGGCCTGCACCGCGCCCAGAGCGAGCTCGCGCATGTCGCGCGCGTCGCCACGCTCGGCGAGCTCACCGCCTCGATCGCCCACGAGGTCAACCAGCCACTGGCCGCCGTCGTCACCAATGGCGAGGCCTGCCTGCGCTGGCTCGGGCGGGCGGTTCCCGACATCGGCCAGGCACGCAGTTCCGTCGAGAGCATGATCAGGAACGGCCAGCGCGCCAGCGAGGTGGTGCGCCGTCTGCGCGCCCTGTCGCGCAAGAGCGATCCGTCCTATGCGCCGCTATCCTTGCCCGACGTCGTGAACGACGTCGCGCTCCTGATCGGCCGCGAGCTGCAGAGCCATCGCACCACGCTCGGCGTGAATGCGAGGGACGATCTGCCGCTGGTCCGCGGCGACCGCGTGCAGCTCCAGCAGGTCGTGATGAACCTGCTGATGAACGGCATCCAGGCGATGGACGGCGTGAGCGGCAGGCCGCGAAGCCTCATTGTCGAGATCGGACGGCTGGCTGAGGAACCGCGGTCCGTCGTCCTGACGGTGAGCGACGCCGGCCCCGGCATCGATGCCGCCAACCTCGGCCGCCTGTTCGACGCCTTTTTCACCACCCGCCAGGACGGGATGGGCATGGGCCTGTCGATCAGCCGATCGATCGTCGAGGCCCATGGCGGCCGCATCTGGGCCACCAACCGGCCGGAGGGCGGCGCCCGTTTCCATGTTAGCCTGCCGATGACACAGGAGCGTATCGCATGAGTCGCACGACGATGCAGGTGCAACCGGCACCGCTGCCGACCGTCTTCGTGATCGACGACGACGAGGACATGAGGAGCGCATTGGGCAATCTCTTTCGTTCGGTCGGCCACGAGGTGAAGTTGTTCGGCTCCGCGGCGGAGTTCCTGCAGGACACGTCGTCGGATGCGCCGGGTTGCCTGGTGCTCGACGTCCGGCTGCCCGGCATGAGCGGGCTCGACTTCCAGAACAGGCTGGCGAGCGCCAACGCCAATATCCCGATCGTCTTCATGACCGGCCACGGCGACATCCCGATGTCGGTTCGCGCCATGAAGGCCGGCGCCGTCGACTTCCTCACCAAGCCGTTCCGCGACCAGGACATGCTCGACGCCGTAACCCGCGCCATCGAAGCCGACCGCGTGCGCCGCAGCAGCGAGCAGGCCACGTCGGGCGTGCGTGAGAGCTTCGAGCGGCTGTCGCCGCGCGAGCGCGAGGTCATGACCCTGGTGACGCGCGGCCTCATGAACAAGCAGGTCGCCCATGAGCTGGGGCTCAGCGAGATCACCGTGAAGCTTTACCGCGGGCAGGCCATGCGGAAGATGGAGGCGGGCTCGCTTGCAGACCTTGTGCGTATGGCCGGACTCCTGGGACTTCACAAATCGCAGTGACGCGGCAAACGTTCGTATAGCTTTCGCGCTGTGGCCGGAAATTGCACTTTCCGCCCATGTCCAGTTCCAAGCCGCCGACCGTTGCCGTCGTCGACGACGATGAGGCCGTACGCGACGCGCTCAGCAACCTGCTGGCGTCGCTTGACCTCGGAGTCGCGACCTTCGCGTCGGCTGAGGACTTCCTGGCCTCGCCGGCTTGCCGTGCTGCGGCTTGCCTGATCACCGACGTCCAGATGCCCGGCATGAGCGGCCTCGACCTGCAGCGCCATCTCGCCGGCGCCGGCAATCTCATCCCTGTCATCCTGATCACGGCCTTCCCCCACGATCATCTCCGTAAGCAGGCCGAAGCCGAGGGTGCCTATGGGTTCTTTGCCAAGCCGTTCGATGGCGGGCTCATGATCGACTGCATCGAGCGCGCGCTCGTCGGAAAGGGAGCTCCTGCATGACCGAGGCCCAGACGCGGCCGCCTCTGCCGCCCTTCACCGAGCAGACCGCCTCCCAAAAGGTGCGCCTGGCCGAGGACGCCTGGAACACCCGCGACCCGGTGCGGGTGGCGCTGGCCTACACGCCCGACAGCAAGTGGCGCAACCGCGCCGAGTTCATCAACGGTCGGGCCGAGATCGAGGCCTTCCTGCGCCGCAAGTGGGCGCGCGAGCTCGACTATCGCCTGATCAAGGAACTGTGGGCCTGCGCCGGCAACCGCATCGCCGTGCGCTTCGCCTACGAGT
>JAEZHS010000291.1 GCA_023436825.1 Pseudomonadota bacterium
CGTGCCGGCGACGGCAAGGCGTGCCGGCACGTCGAGACGGCCTTCGACTGTGCGCACGTCGGGCCATTGGGAGACATCGGCGAGCACCGTGTCGGGCAATCGCCCGGCAAAGACGATCGTCGCGTCCTGCCGTTGCGCGCGGGCGTAGAACACATCGACGATCTCGTCGAGCGCATCGAAGCTGAACAGCGTCGCGATCTGCAATCCCATGGCAAAGGCGAGCGCCAGCATCGTGAGCAACGGTCGCAACGGTCGCCGGCCGAGCTGACGAAGGACCATGACGGGCAGCCATGTCCTGTGCCGTGCCGGGCGTCTGCCGGCGATCCTGCGATAGGTGACCGGCACGGCCGGTCGCATGGCGGCGGCCGGAGCAAGCGCGGCGGCGCGCGCTGCAGGGTGCAACGCTGTCAGGGCGGCGGCGCATCCGAGGACCGCAACGACGGCGGCGATCGCCACGATGTCGGGGCCGTAGCGCAGGAACGGAAAGTGGAAGAATTGGGCATAGATGGTCGTGACGCCGAAGCCGAGCGCGATGCCGGCAGGCAGCCCGAGCACCGTCGCGGCGCCGACCAGCACCAGCGCGAACTTCACGTAGTGCCAGCCGATCGTCCTGCCGTCGAAGCCCAGCGCCTTGGCGATGCCGATCTCGACCCTCTGCAACTCGACGATCCGCAGCATCGACGCATGCAGGAGGAAGAGGGCGACACCCAGGAAGATCGCCGGCACGAGGAAGCCAATGGCGCCAAGCACCTCGAGCTGGCTCGACACGAAGGCGTGCGAGAACTGGCCATTGCGGTCATGGATATCGACGCCGCCGTGGGAGCCGAGCAATCGCGCAAGCGGCTCGATCACGCTGGCGGCCGATATTGCCGGACCGAGTCGGATCGCGAGATCGTTGAATTGACCGGCGAGGCCAAGGGCAGCCGCCAGCTCGGGGCCGGCCATCCAGACGATGGCGAAGCGACGGTCGTCGGGGACGACTTGTCCCGGACCGAGCGCGAAGATGAATTCGGGCGAGAGGGCGACGCCGGCAATCGTGACGTCCCGCCTCTGTCCGCCGACCGTCAGGGCGAGCCGGCCGCCGGGCGCGAGCCCGTGAGCCGCGGCAAAGCCCTCGTTGACCAGGACCTCGTCAGGGCGATCGGCTGCCGGCCATCGGCCCTGGCGCAGGACGAGGGCATTGACCGGTGGATTGTCCCTCTCCGGCAGCGAGACGAGCCGGCCGGTGACTGGTTCGTCGAAGCCATCGATCGAGATCGCGCCGTAGCCGCCGATCCTCGGCGCGGCGACCGCCACGCCAGGGATGTGGCGGACGGCTGAGACGAGCGACAAGGGCGCGCGGCCGACCGGGGCGAACAGGTCGGCAAATCCCTGGCGCCGGTAGTAGTCCTCTCGCGTGTCGTCGAGCGAGCGCTGGACGCTGAACGACATGCTGACGGCGGCCGCCGCGCAGGCCAGCACGAGAACGATGCCAAGCGCGTGGCCGCGGAACGACCAGAGGTCGCGCGCGAGCTTGCGATCGAGAAGTGGTACGGCGCCGCTGCCTACCACGACAGGTCGCGGGCGGACGTGCGCGCCGCGTTGTGTTCCGTCCGGGTCACGACGCCGTCGGCGAGGTGAACGACGTGGTCGGCCATGCCGGCGATGACCGCGTTGTGGGTGACCAGGACAGTGGGGGTCGCGAACGCACGGTTCACCCGGTCGAGCGCCTCGAGCACGAGCACGCCCGTCCCGCTATCCAGCGCGCCGGTCGGCTCGTCGCACAGCAGCAGGCCGGGCTGCTTGGCGACGGCGCGCGCCACGGCGACGCGCTGCTGCTCGCCGCCGGAAAGCTCGGCGGGAAAGCGATCGGCGAGGTCGGCGATGCCGACCAGCGCCAGTGCCTCGTCGGGCCGCAGAGCCCGCTCGGCGCCGACGGTCCCGAGCGCCACGTTCTCGCCCGCCGTCAGGCTCGGGATGAGGTTGTAGGACTGGAAGACGAAGCCGACATGATGGCGCCGGTAGAGGGTCAACGCCTGCTCGTCGAGCGTTGCAAGATCAGTGTCGCCGAACAGGAGGCGGCCGGTCGTCACGCGATCAAGTCCGCCAATGAGATTGAGCAGGGTCGACTTGCCGCTTCCCGACGGACCGAGCAGGACGACGAGGTCGCCGTGCGCCAGCTCGAAATCGACGCCGCGCAGGGCGGCTACCGGCCCGCCGGAGGACTCGTAAGTCTTGACCAGGTCGCTGGCGGTCAGCACGGGCGCACGGCGAGCGCCAGTCAAGCCAAAACCCAGAGCGGGACGGCGACGAACCAGATGACGTAGGTCAGGGACATCGCCATGAGTCCGTCGATGCGCCGCGGCTCGGGACGTCGCCGCAGGTATCGTTCCAGCACAACAACCTGCACGACCGCATAGGGCACGATCAGGAGCAGGATGGCGGGCAGCGTGTCGGCGCCGATTAAATCGGGCAGCAGCATCGTGGCCGTCACCGCGGCTACGACGGTCGTTGCCTGGGCGACCCTGACCGCGATGCGCGGACCGAACCGGACAGCGATCGTGCCCTTGCCGACGGCGCGATCCGCCGAATAGTCGGGAATGCCGGACAGGGTGATGGAGGGCAGAATGGCAAAGAACAGCGGGACCGCGACCAGCCAGGGCCATGCGTCGGTCCATGCGCCGCCCTGGAAGGCGTAGCCGCACAAGATGACGCCCAGGCTGTGAGTCACGCCGACGTCGATCTCGCCCAGTCCGCGCCAGCACAGCTTGAGCGGCGGCGCGGTATAACCGATCGCCAGCACGCCGAGGGCTGCGAGGATGAGCAGGCTCGGGAACGGCGATGCCACAACGGTGGCCAGCGCGAGGGCGGTCGCCAGGAAGAGGCCGAGCCCCAGCAGCGTGGCGACCTGGAGGCTGCCGACGCTGATGCTGCCGTCGACGAGAACGCGCGATCCGCCGGTGAAGGGGCCATGGTGCCGGTTGCGCAGGTCGCTCTCGAAGTCGAACCGGTCGTTGGTGAAGATGGTCGCCAGTTCCAGGGAGAACAGGCAGGCAAGCCCGAGCCAGAAGGCCAGCAGGGAGAAGTGGCCGGTTGAGTGCCAGGCGCCGGCGGCGCCGATGGCGTAGGCGGCCCATGCCATCGGGTGGAACTGCAGCCGGAAGCTCGCCAGCCATGCAGCAAGGCGGCCGCGCACGCGCTGAACCGTCGTCAACGCGCCGTGGCGAAGGGCCTGGCCCTCGCGATGTGCCTGGTCGATCCACACGGCGCGGCGTTCGTCGCTCGCCGTCTTGATCGGGCCGAAGATGGTGCTGCGCACCGGCGCGATGCCGCAAAAGCCCAGGGTCGCCCGGCCAAGGGCGTTCAGTCCCGGCGAACGATAAATCCAGCGATAGACCCAGGGCGGCGTGTCCATCGTCGTCAGCAGATGCGCGGTCTTGCCGACCAGGAGCTTGTCCCAGCCTTCGCCGTCCTCGCGGTCGGCGAAGGCAAAGCCCGGCATGAGCACTCGATCGAGAAAGCCCTTCAGGCAGGCCGGCATGGTGCCCCACCAGGTTGGGGAAGACGAAGACGAGATGATCCGCCCAGGCGACGAGGTTCACGGCCTCGGCGATGCCGGGTTCCAGCGGCTGGTCGCGCGGCGAGTGCACCAGGACGTTCTGCTCGAAACCGAAGTCCGTGAGCGCGAGACGTCGCAGGTCCGCGCCGGCGTTCTCGGCGCCCGCCGCGTAGGCGTCGGCCAGCGCCTCGCACAGGCTGCCCCTGCGAGGATGGCCAAGAATCAGAAGGACCTTCGGCGGGCCGGCACGCGGCACCGGACGGGCAGGTTCTCTTGCGGCAGCTTGCTGGAGCATCGCCAGCCTCCGGCAGGGATCACAGCTGGGTCGCCGCCGACTTCATCACGAGGCATCGATGATTTCCGCTCACGATGCGGTGAATTCGATGAACAAGCCGCGACGGACCCTCAGCAAAGATCGTGAGCGGGCTTGGAGGCCCGCGGTCCGGCGGGATAGAGAGCACTTGTGAAACGCATCCATCCCTTCGTCTGGGGCCACATCGCCGCCGCGTTGATCGCGGGCGCCGGCGTCGGCGCTACGCTCGATGTGCAAGCGGCCATCATGGGGGCCATCATGATGATGGCGGGCGCAGTCATCAGCTCGACCGTGTGTTGGTGGAAGCCGGGCCTCGACGCGCCGGCCTGGCGATTGATCCCTGTCGCCATCCTTGCCAATCCGCTGATGTTGGTGGCCCTGGGCTTCATCGTCGTCGATGCCGACTGCGTGCTCGGCAACAAACGCGGCTGGGACTGCCTGGTCGCCGCGATCGCCGTCCTGGTCGCCGGCGTCTGTCTCGTGCCGCCGTTCGGCGGCTGGCTGTGGCGCTGGTGGAGGCGCAGGGCCGTCAAGGCCTGACACCCCCTATCCCTGCGTCAGGCGGCAATCGCCTTCGCCAGCCGGCCGCGGATCATCTCCTCGGCTTCGCTGACGATACGCTCGACCAGCTCCTTGCAGGTCGGGATGTCCTCGATCAGGCCCATCACCGTGCCGGCCGACCAGATGCCATGCTCGAGGTCGCCGGTCTCGTAGACCACCTTGCCGCGCGTGCCGGCGACAATGGGGCCGATCTCCTGGATGGTTTTGCCCTCGTGCTCCATCTCGATCGCCTTCTTGGCCACCGAGTTGCCGTAGACACGGCTGGTGTTGCGCATGGTGCGGAAGATCAGCGAGGTCGAGCGCTCGTCGCTCGAGACCAGGGCCTGCTTCACGTTGTCGTGGATGGGCGCTTCCTTGGTCGCCATGAAGCGCGTTCCCATGTTGATGCCCTCGCAGCCCAGCGCCAGCGCCGCCACGAGCCCGCGCGCATCGCCGAAGCCGCCTGACGCCAGCATCGGGATCTTGATGACATTGGCCGCGGCCGGCAGCAGCACCAGGTTGGGGATGTCGTCCTCGCCCGGATGGCCGGCGCATTCGAAGCCATCCATCGAGATCGCATCGACGCCCGCCTTCTCGGCGGAGATGCCGTGGCGCACCGAGGTGCATTTGTGGATCACCTTGATCCCGGCGTCCTTGAGCTTGGGCAGGAAGGGCTTCGGGTTATTGCCCGCGGTCTCGACGATCTTGACGCCGGAATCAACGATGGCGTCGATGTATTCGCCGTAGGGCCGCGGCACCAGGGTCGGCAGGATGGTGAGGTTCACGCCGAACGGCTGGTCGGTCATGTCGCGGCAGCGCTTGATCTCCTTGCGCAGATCGTCCGGCGTCGGCTGGGTCAGGCCGGTGAGAATGCCGAGGCCGCCGGCGTTGGAGACGGCCGAGGCGAGCTCGGCGCGCCCGACCCACTGCATGCCGCCCTGCACGATAGGGTGCTTGATGCCGAACATCTCGGTGAAGCGCGTCTTGATCATCTGGCCGTCTCTCCCCACGGGAATCCTGTTGCGGCCAGCATTAGCGAACCTCGCTGGCGCGCACTAGCCCTGGAACGGCCTTCCGCAACGCGGACTATGACATGAGCGATGCGTCCAGCGTGATGTTGGCCTTGAGCACCTTGGACACCGGGCAGCCCGCCTTGGCCTTGGCGGTCAGCTCTTCGAAAGTCGCCTGGTCGATGCCGGGAATTTTCGCGTGGAGCGTGAGATGAACGGCGGTGATGGCGAAGCCGCCCTCGACCTGCTCGAGCGTGACCTTTGCCGTCGTGTCCATCTGCTCGGCGGTGAACTTGGCCTCGCCCAGGATCAGCGACAGCGCCATGGTAAAGCAGCCCGCATGGGCGGCGCCCAGCAGCTCCTCGGGGTTGGTGCCTTTCACACCTTCGAAACGCGAAGCGAAGCCGTAGGGATAGGCGCTGAGCGCGCCGCTCTCGGTCGAGATCGAGCCCTTGCCGTCCCTGAGGCCGCCGGCCCAGGCGGCCGATGCGTTGCGATTGATCTTCATGATGGTCCCTCATCGGTTGGGTGCCGAAGACTAGGCATCGCACGTCAACGTGTCAGCCAGACGAAGGTATGGTCAGCGCGCGTCGAGCCGGGCGAGCATACGCGCGAGGCCGGCAAGGAGACCTCGCCGGGCTAAGATCATGTCCCGATGTTCATGTGAGGGCGATGTCGCGCACCTGCTCGGCCAGCGCCAGCGAGGCCGTGAGGCCGGGCGATTCGATGCCGAACAGGTTTATCAGACCGGGCACGCCATGATCGGCCGGCCCCTGGATGACGAAGTCCTGCGCCGGCGCGCCCTGAGGCACGGTCTTGGGCCGGATGCCGGCGTAACCCGGCTGCAGCGTGCCGTCCCTGAGGCCGGGCCAGTAGCGCCGTACGGCGGTATAGAACTTGTCGGCGCGATGCGGGTCGACCGTGTAGTCGATGCCGTCGACCCACTCGACGTCGGGGCCGAACTTGGCCTGGCCGCCCATGTCGACGGTGATGTGCACACCGAGCCCCCCCGGCACTGGGACAGGATAGATCAGGCGCGAGAAGGGTGAGCGTCCGGTCAGGGTGAAGTAGTTTCCTTTGGCGTAGTACGCCTGCGGCACGCGATCGGATGGCAGGCCGACGATCTTTTTTGCCAAGGTCGGTGCATGCAGGCCGGCCGAGTTCACGACCAGCCGCGCCCGTAGCTTCATGGGCTCGGCGCCGCCGACCTCGAGGTCGATGCCGGCATTGGCGACACGCGCCGCCTGCACGGGACTGTGGAAAGCGTACATGGCGCCGCAGGCCTCGGCGTCGCCCTGCAGCGCCAGCATGTAGGCGTGGCTGTCGATGATGCCGGTGGCAGGCGACAGCAGCGCCGCCGTGCATTGCACGTTGGGCTCCATCGCGATCGCCTCGGTTGCGCTCAGCAGGCGCATGCCCTCGACGCCATTGGCCTCGGCGCGGCCCTTGATCTCGGCGAGCTTCTCGCTTTCGGCCTCGTTGGTGGCGACGATCAGCTTGCCGCAATTCTGGTGCGGTACGCCGTGCTCCTTGCAGTAGGCATAGAGCAGGCGGCGGCCGGCAACGCAGGTGCGCGCCATCAGGCTGCCCTTGGGGTAGTAGATGCCGGCGTGGATGACCTCGGAATTCCGCGAGCTGGTCTCGGTGCCGATGCCCTCGGCGGCTTCCACGACGATGACCTCACGGCCGGCAAGGGCAAGGGCGCGGGCGACGGCCAAGCCGACCACACCTGCGCCGATCACAACACAGTCGACAGTTTCAAACGGGGACGAAGTCATGGCCGCATGCTAGTAGAGACCGCCGTGATTAAGCCAGCGACACAACAGCCTCACCCTGAGGAGCGGCCCGCAGGGGCGCGGGGGGGAGGGGGGGGGGGG
>JAEZHS010000385.1 GCA_023436825.1 Pseudomonadota bacterium
CGCGGTCCGGAAGAATAAGAACGACGATTACCCGCCCTCACGCCTTGGCCTCTTCCGGCGGGAAGTTCAGTTCGACGCCGACGCCGTCGGGATCATAGAGGAAGATCTGGGCGGCGCCGGTGCGCGGCACGACCTGCTCGCGGAACTTGACGTTCTTCGACTGCAGGCGCTTGCGCACGCCGGGGAGGTCGCTGGCGGCGAAGGCGATGTGGTCGAACCGGCCGGTGTCGTCGAACTTCTTGTCGGAGCCGCGCACGACGATGCCCTCGCGCGGTGTGCGCGGTCCCAGCAGGTGCACGGTGGCAACGCCGCCGGAATAGAGCCAATAGCCCGGAAAGCCGAGCGGCGGACGATCGCCGTTCTCCAGCCCCAGCACGTCGCAATAGAAATCCTTGGTGGCCTCCAGGTTGGAGGGCTCGATTGTGTAATGCTGCAGGACGCCAAGCGGCATGGTCCGTCTCCAGTGATGATCAAACGAAGGTCAGGTCGGCTTCGGCGCCCAGCATCCAGGCGCCGACGGTCTCGAAATGCGACAGCCGGCCCTGCAGTTGCTGGGTCACGGTGTGGATGTCGCGGAAGCGGCGTTCCAGCGGATGGTTCTCGAAGATCGCGGTGGCGCCGGCCGCGTTGTAGGCGAAGTCGACCGCCTCGCGCGAACGATGGATGGCGTTGGTCGAGGCCATGCGGATGGTGATGCGATGGTCGACCGAGAGCCTGTCGCCGGCCGAGATCTCCTTCCAGATCGCCGCCACCGACTGCAGCAGGAAGGCGCGGGCCGAGCGGATGCCGACCTCGGCCTGGGCGAGGTTGGTCTGCACCACGGCGTTGTCGCGCAGCGGGCTCGTCTTGCCGCGCGGAATCTTGTTCCTGGCCACGTCGATGAAGTTGTCGAGGCTGGCGCGGGCGATGCCCAGCGCCACGCCGGCGAAGCCCACCTCGTAGCAGGTCATGGCCGACATGCGATAGAGCGGACCCGACTCGCGGCATTCCTTCTCGGATTCCCGCGTGATCACGTCGCGCGTCATCGAATGGTCGCGGCGCACGAAATGGTCGGTCAGCGAGAACTGGTCGCTCGCCGTACCGCGCAGCCCGACGACATTCCAGATGTCGGTCCACTCGACCTCGCTCGCCGGCACCAGCATGGTGCGCTCGACCTGCCGGCCCCTGGCGTCGAGCCGGGGCGTGCCGTCGGCCTGCCAGATCGGGCAGTGTGCGCCGAGCCAGGTGGCGTGCCGGCCGCCCGACGCGAAGGCCCACACGCCAGTGACGCGATAGCCGCCCTCGCATTCGATGGCCCGCACCCTGGGACCCGGGCCCCAGGCCAGCACCGCGCGCGGATCGTTGCCGAAGATCTCCTGCGCCACAGGCAGGGCGAGATAGGCCGCCGACATCGAGCAGCCGCCGGCCTGGCTCAGGCACCAGGCAGTGGAGGCATCGGCCTTGGCGATCGCCTCGATGACATGGAAGAAGGTGATGGGATCGGTCTCGATGCCGTTGGCCGAGCGCGGCATGAGAAGGCGGAACAACCGCGCTTCGTGCAGCTTGTCCAGAAGCGCCGGCGGTAGACGGCGCTTTTCCTCGATTTCGTCCGACGCCGCCTCGACGACCGGGCGCAACGCCTCGGCGCGCGAGACGATGGCCGGATCGCCTGTAAGATCGGCGGATGAGGGGATCAACGTGTCCAAGACATCAATCTCCAGCGTTCAGTCGGCGGCGGCCAGTTCACGGTCGATCTGCTCGAGCGTCTTGCCCCTGGTCTCCAATCCGAAGAAATAATAGACCACCCCGGCCATCAGGAACCAGCAGCCGAGATAGACGAAAGCCGTCGGAATCTCGGTCAACGGCACGTCCGGTTTCAGGTAGTTGCTCGAGCCGACGATCAGGGCGAGCCCGACCGGGCCCAGGATCTTGCCGATCCCGCCGAAGCCATAGGTCGAGCCCATGCCCGACGTCTTGAGATGGGAGGGCCAGATCTCAGCCGCGTAGGGACCGACGATGGCGAGGCCACCGTCGACGAAGAACATGGCGGCAGCGAGGATCAGGCAGAACGCCGACAGCCCGAACAGCGTGGCGTCGTAGTTGTAGCCGGCGACGATGATCAACACGCCGGCGCCGAGGCCCAGCAGACCGCCGCAATTGCGCCGCCCGATGACTTCCGAGAGCCATGAGAAGCTGACGCGGCCGATGAAGCCGGTGGCGATGAGCAGGATCATCATCTTGGAGGCTTCCTGCGGCATCACCTTCAGGAGCAGCACGAACAGCGACGGAGCCCACAGCGCGATACCGTAGGCGCCGGTCTGGCGCCGGCATTGCCGAGCCACGATACCAGCAGGCTGCGTGGGTACTTGAAGAGGTCGAGCCAATTGGTCTGCACCACCTTGGTTTCCTCGGGCCGCGGCAGCGGCAGGGTATTGGGATCGACCTGAAGCGCCCAGGCCAGCGACTTGCGCGCCTCCTCAAGTCGTCCCTGGCGGGCGAGCCAGTGCGGCGATTCCGGGGCCCACAGCCGCACCAGCAGGACGACGAGGGCGGGCAGCACGCCGATGGCGAACAGCAGTCGCCACTGGTCAGCGCCCAGGAACGCGCCGAGCACTGCGCCGAGGCCGACGCCGATCGGGATGACGCAGGTTACCAGGTCGCCGATCCAGCCGCGCTTGGACGAGGGCATGAACTCCTGCACCAGGGGCAGGTCGACGCAATAGAGCCCGCCGACGCCGAAGCCGACGAAGAAACGCATGATCGTCAGGTAGACCCAGCCATTGTCCGGCGTGAAGTAGAGCAGGCCGGTGGCGATCGAGAAGTTGAGCACCGTGCCGATGAACACCTTGCGCCGGCCGATGCGGTCGGCGATCCAGCCCCACACATAGGCGCCGAGGATGGCGCCGATGCCCGAGCTCAGGAAGACGACGGCCGTCTGGCCGAAGGTGAGTTTCCACGGCCCGATCAGGAAGGCGAAGACGAAGGCGATCAGGAAGAAGTCGAAGAACTCGAGCGCGTCGCCGATGATGGCGGCGGCGATGATCTTCTTCTGGTTTCCGGTCAGAGTGGTCTGCCGGTCGAGGATATCGAACATGGCATTTCCCCTGTGCGCTTCATTTCTCGGGCCGGAGGCCGCACAGGGGCACGCCGTCCCTGACGCAAACGCTACGCTCGTGTTTTCAGCGGCGCCAAGGCTTTGGGCCGCCGCGTTTGCCCGTCGAAACACGATTCCTGCATTGCTGCGATGCCTTTGCTACGTTCGCCACCGCAGCAGGGGAGAGCCGCATGAACTGGACCGACCGTCGCAAGCGCTTCCGCGCAATCCTCGCCGGCGACCGTTGCGTGCATCCCGGCTCGGTGTTCGATCCCATCTCTGCCCGCATCGCCGAGGATCTCGGCTTCGAGGTCGGCATGTTCGCAGGCTCGACGGCCTCGCTCACCGTGCTGGGCGCGCCCGACCTGATCGTCCTCACCCTCAGTGAATTCGCGGGCCAGGCCTATCGCATCAACCGCGCCGGCAACCTGCCGCTGATGGTCGATGCCGACCACGGCTACGGCAATGCGCTCAATGCCAAGCGCACGGTCGAGGAGCTGGAGACGGCGGGTGTCGGCGGATTGAGTCTCGAGGATACCGATCTGCCGACGCCGTTCGGTACGGCCAAGCCTCGCCTCACGTCGATCGCCGAAGGCGTCGGCAAGATGAAGGCGGCCCTTGCCGGTCGCCAGGATCCGGCGCTGTGCATCGCCGGCCGCACCAGTGCCGTGCAGATCAGCGGCCTCGACGACGCGATCGCCCGCGGCAAGGCCTACGAGGAGGCGGGCGTCGATGCGCTGTTCTTCGTCGGCGTGCGCACCCGCGCCGAGCTCGATGCGATTTCCGCCGCGACGAAACTGCCGCTGATCCTGGGCGGCGTGTCGGGCGATCTCACCGACCTGTCGTATCTCAGCGCCCGCCGCGTGCGCATCGCCCTGCAGGGCCATCAGCCCTTCGCGGCCGCGGTGAAGGCGATCCACGACACGCTGCGCGCCCTGCGCGACGGCACGCCGCCCGGCAAGCTCACGGGCATCGCCGATGCCGAGCTGATGAAGCGCGTCACGCGCGATGACGATTACGCGCGCTGGACAAGGGATTTCCTGGGAACCTGACGGGCCACTCAATCAGGCGGCGCACTTTCGAACAGCGTCTGCTCGCGCGCGAAGGCGGCCATCCGGGGCAGGATATCGAGGTCGGCGGATGGCAAGTAGACCACGGAGTATTCAGGCTTGGTCACCGGCGGGCTCTCCGGCAGCACGACGAGTGACCCGGCTTCGATTTCGCTGCGGAACATTTCGTAGGGCAGCAGGCTGACGCCCAGCCCATTGCGTACCAGAGAGGCAGTAACGCTGAAATTGTTGCAGTAGCTGATGCGGCGAGGCTGGACGCCTGCCTGCTCGAACCACTTCACCATTGCCCAATGCACGTCGGCGTCGTGCGGCAGGGAGATGATCGGCATTTCGCCGACGTCGAGCGGCGTCAATCTTCGATGCGTGCGCAACAGCCTGGGGTTCGACATCCACAAAAGCGTGCACGAGCCGATTGGCATCTTGACCGCGTCCGGGATCGAGACCGGCCCCGGAACGAAGACGATATCGAGCTGGCGTTTCGCGAGCTTACCGAGAAGGCGCGACGACAGGTCGACATCGCAGTCCAGCACGACGTTCGGGTAGGTCTCGCGTATCCAGATCAGCAGCCGGTCGAGCAACGCCATCGCGGTCAGTTCGGACAAACCGGCGCGAATCTTCCCTTCGACGATGTTCCGGCCGCTGGCCGCGATCCTCATCAGGGATATCTCGGCGAGGATCCGTTCGGCATTGGCGACGCATGCCTTGGCGAGCGGCGTTGGCGCGACGTTGCGACCTTCGCGAATGAAAAGGGGGCCGCCCAGTTCGCGCTCGAGGTCCTGGATACGCCGGGTCACGGCCGGCTGAGTGAGGTTGAGATGGCGGGCCGCCGCGCCGATGCCGCCCAGGCGAACGACCCAAAGCAGTGTCTCGAGATGGCGCGTATTCATTTTCATTTGATAACAAAAATGCATGAAATGGCATAGCAAGATTTCATTTGTTGTGGCGTCGGCCCAGGTATTGCCTTGTCATCAAGGAACCATCTGGGAGTGATCATGCGTTTTGGTAATGTATTTGTGTCTGCCCTATTGGCAGCCAGCGTAGCGACTGGCCCGCTTTCCTCGGCCGCCATCGCCCAGCCGGCCTGCGAGCCGGCGAAGCTTGCGACCAAATATCCGGCGCTTGCCGGCAAGAAGCTCAAGATCGGACAGGATGGCGAAAGCCCGCCGTTCAGCTATCGCGACCCGAAGGATTTCAATCATCTGCTCGGCCTCGACGCCGATACCGCACGCGCGGTGTTCGCCTGCGTAGGCGTGCCGATCGAGTTCACCACCGGTGCGTGGACGGGCCTCATTCCGGCGACGATGTCCGGGCAGATCGACGTGATGTGGGACACGCTGCTCTACACGCCCGAGCGCGCCAAGCGCATGGATTTCGTCGCCTACATGAACGCCGCCACCGGCGCCATCGTGCCCAAGGGCAATCCCAAGACCATAAAGTCGCTCGACGACCTGTGCGGGCTCACGGGCACGGCGGGGCTGGGCACGACGCAGGAGGCCATGCTGCGGCAGGCCGGCGAGAAATGCATCGCCGCAGGCAAGAAGACGATCAACGTCATCACCTCGACCGATATCCCGAGCGGCCTGCGCTTGGTGCAGAACGGACGGGCCGATGTGCTGCTCACCAACAAGTTCGTGGGCGACATGATGGCCGCGTCCAATCCGGCGGTGGAGACGGCCTTCGGCGTCGTCACCGGCGCGCGCATCGGAGCCGGCACGGCGAAGGGCAACAACGACCTGGTCAATGCGATCCATGACGGCCTCGCGGCGCTGCGCGCCAACGGCGAGTTGAAGAAGATCTTCGACGCCAACAAGGTCGACTACAGCCTGGCGACGGAGCCAGAGGTCCTGACCAAGTAGGATGACGACGATGGCATTCCGGCGATTGCGCGCGGCCTGCATCGCCTTCTTGGTCGTGCTGGCGCTGCCGGCAGCAGCACAGGCGTCCGAGTTCGTCGATGCGCTGCTGGAAATGGTCGACTACAGCTTCTCCGGCTTCCTGCTGAGCGGCGCGCTGACGGCATTCCAGATCTCGGTGATCGCCGTGGCGGCCGGCGTCGTGCTGGGTCTCGTTCTCGCCCTGATGCGGCTTTCGAGCTTCGCGCCATTCAGCGCCGCCGCCTGGTTCTACATCTGGTTCATGCGCGGCACGCCGGTCCTGCTGCAGCTCGTGTTCCTGTACGACGCCCTGCCGCCGCTCGGCATCAAGCTCGACAGCTTCACGACAGCGGTGTTGGGCTTTGCGTTGAACGAGGCGGCTTTCTGCGCCGAGATCATCCGCGGCGGCATCCTCTCGGTCGATCGCCGGCAAACCATTGCCAGCGCCTCGCTCGGCATGGGGCCGTTCCTTACCCTGCGGCGCATCATCCTGCCGCAGGCCATGCGCGCCATCCTGCCGGCGCTCGCCAACCAGTCGATCAGCGTGATCAAGGGAACGTCGGTGGCCTCGGTGATCTTCGTCAACGAGCTCACCTTCCGCAGCCAGCAGATCGTCGGCCAGAACTTCAAGTTCTTCACCGTCTTCTGCGCCGCCGGCATTCTCTATCTCGTCATGACCAGCGCCGTCGCGGCGTTGCAGCACGAGCTGGAACGGCGGTTCAATCCGGAGATCGAGCGGCGATCTGCCGGATCGTCCGGCTCGCTCCGGCGATTGGCGGAGCGCCTGGGTCTCGTGCGCGCCCGCGCGACGGCAGCCGCAGTCGTGTCGCCCGCCGGGCCCTCCGGTGCGATGGACTGGAGCAGCCTGATCGGAACGGAGGCAGCCGCGACGGGTGCGCCGGACGCGGCCTTCGTCTCCTGCCGCAATGTGCACAAGGCCTACGGCGGCCGCGAGATCCTGCGCGGCGTCGACTTCGACGTGCGGCGCGGCGAGGTCGTCGTCGTCATGGGGCCGAGCGGATCGGGCAAGAGCACGCTGCTGAGGCTGATCAATCACCTCGAACACATGGACGAGGGCGAGATCCTGGTCGATGGTCGCCCTGTCGGCTACGAGCGCCGCGACGGCCGCCTACGGCCGGTGCGCAAACTTGCCAAGGCGCGTGCCGAGGCGCGCATCGGCATGGTGTTCCAGCACTTCAACCTGTTCGAGCATCTGACGGCGCTGCAGAACGTCACCGAGGCGCCCGTCCAGGTCTACGGCGAGGGCGAGGACGAGGCGCGCACCCGCGGCCGGCGGCTGCTGGGCGCGGTGGGGCTGGCGCACCATGTCGACCATCTGCCGCTTCGCCTCTCGGGCGGCCAGCAGCAGCGGGTGGCGATCGCCCGAGCGCTCGCGGTGGCGCCCAAGTTGATGCTGTTCGACGAGCCCACGTCCGCTCTGGATCCGGAGCTGGTGGGCGAGGTGCTGACCGCGATCCGCCGCATGGCGGAGGCCGGCATGACCATGATCGTCGTCACCCACGAGGTGCGTTTCGCTCGCGAGGTCGCCGATCGCATCGTCCTGATGGACGAGGGCCAGATCGTCGAGCAAGGCAGCCCGCAGGACGTGTTCGACCGGCCGCAACAAGAGCGGACCCGGCGTTTCCTGCGCTTGATCGAACGGCCTGCCGAGCAGGCCGAAGTGTGAATGGAGGAGAGAAAATGAAGGACACCGTCAAGGAACTCGTGAACCTGAAGCGCCTCGACGAGGCGATGGAAGCCCATGGGCTGGACGCGATCGTGGCGCGCGCCGGCCTGAACTTCACCTATCTTGCGGGTTTCGCCTATCCGGGCACGCTCGCACGCCACGTCGACCTCGCCGATTCGCCGCGCTCGGTGTGGGTGATCTGGCCGCGCGCGGGCGAGCCGCGCATCGTGCTGAACGCCATCGCCAAGGACCTCGCGGCGCGCGATTCCTGGATCGAGACGTTCGATGTCTATGAAGGCTATGTCGAGGCGCCGATCGGCCGCGTCGCCAAGACGCTGACCGAAATGGGGCTGGCGCAATCCAGGATCGCGCTCGAGCTGAACTATGTCACGGCGGCCGACCTCTCCGCCCTCCAGGCGAGCCTGCCTCGGCTGCGGACTGTCGACCTGGCGCCGATCATGGACCATGTGCGGGCAGTCAAGACCGAGGGCGAGATCGCGCGACTCAAGATCGGCGCCGACGTGCTCGACGACGCCTTCCTCAAGTGCTTCCCGGGGGCGAAGCCGGCCAGTCGCGAGCGCGACCTGCACGGCGCGCTTGTCGGCGCCTGCCTCGCCGGCGGATCGGAGTTCACGCACGGCATCCTGAACTCGAGCCGCAACACCGTCGCCTATGGCGGCGAGAGCGATTTCGCTTTTGCCGCAGGGGACGCCATTCGCACCGACTACGTCACCTATGTCAGAGGCTATCCCGGCCACCAGTCGCGCTGCGCCGTGGTCGGCCGCGCCACCGAGAAGCAGAAGAGCGAGTATGCGGTCGCGCGCGACGTCTATCTCGCCTCCTGCAATCACTTGAAGGCCGGCCGCACGGCCGGCGAGGTCTACGACTTCGTGGTCAAGAAGTTCGCCTCCGTCGGCATGGACTACCACCACATGATCGCCGGCCACAGCGTCGGTGCCTGGTGGCACCAGCAGGAACCGGTGATCTCGCGCGGCAATCCGCGTGTCCTGGAGGACGGCATGGTGATCGCCATGGAGCCGCATATCGGCCATTGGCACATCCAGGACATGTTCGTGGTGCGCGCCAACGGGCCGCAGCTCATTTCGGACAAGTTCCCCACCGACCGCATATTCGATTGCGGCTAAGGGTCCGGACGGTACGGAGCGTCTCCTCCCCAACGAAGTTGGGGAGGTGTCGCCGTCACACGGGCGACGGAGGTGTCAGGGGGATTTGACAGCCACTCGCGGCACCGACGCTTGTGGGGGCATGTCGTGCAGGCCCATGTCATGTCGCGCAAGCTTTCAACAGGCGGCTGAGCAGCATCGATCCCAAGCCCGGCGAGCATCTGGTCCAGCAGCTCTCTGGTGCCGGCGCAGCCTGCGATCAAAGGCGCAAACTGCGAACGCATGAGGCCGGCTTCCGCCAGAACGGCATCGAGAGACCCCATCGCCTCGAGTTGCGCGATTTCGCGTCGCAGTTGCCTGCGCTGGCGCCTCCCCTCGATGAAGGTCGCGACAACGCCGGGACGCGCGAATTTCAGTCGGTGTGTCTTGACTCTTGATGGCAACCATGACAACGATTTCATAAGGGATATGGAAGGGGTTTCGCCAGATGGCGGGAGGAGCGATCCGTCTCGAACGGGTCGAGAAGACATATGGCGGTGCCCGAGGGGTGCAGGCGATTGCGCCCCTGTCGGCCGAGCTCCGCGCCGGCGAGGCGGTCAGCATCGTGGGCCCGAGCGGCTGCGGGAAGAGCACGCTGATGCGCCTGATCGCCGGCCTCGACGCGCCGACGCGCGGCACCATCAGCATCGGCAGCATGCCGGTCGGCGGCCCGGTGCCCGACATCGGCATCGTCTTCCAGCGCGACCTTCTCCTCGAATGGCGCAGCGTGATGGGCAACGTGATGCTGCCGGCCGAGATCAAGCGGCTGGCCGGCCTCGAGGCGCGGGCCGGCGAGCTGCTGAAGGAACTCGATGTTGCGGGCTTCGCCGGCGCCTATCCCTGGCAGCTCTCGGGCGGCATGCGCCAGCGGGTGGCGATCGCCCGTGCGCTGCTGACGAAGCCCGCGCTGCTGTTCCTCGATGAGCCGTTCAGCGCGCTGGATGCGCTGACGCGCGATCAGATGAACGTGCTCCTGCAGCGGTTGCAGACCACCCAGCACGTCACGACGCTGCTCATCACACACAGCATCACCGAGGCGATCTTCTGCGCCGATCGCGTGCTGGTGATGTCGGGCCGGCCTGGCGCGATCCTCGACGACATCCGCGTGCCGTTCGAGCGGCCGCGGCGGCTCGCCGTGCGCGAGACGCCGGAGTTCACCGCCATCGGCCGGCGCATCCGCGAGCATTTCGAGAAGGCCGGGGTGCTGGTCGGATGAAGGCCAAGAATTTCGTCGCCGGGATGATGTGGCCGCTGCTGAGCGGCGCCTTGGGCCTCGCCCTGTGGGAGGGCCTGGTCAAGGGATTCGGGGTCCCGGTGTTCCTGCTGCCGGCGCCGACCGATGTTGCCGAGACGATCGTCGCCAAATGGTCGTACCTCCTGAGCCAGCTCGCCATCACGGTGATGGCGGCGGGGCTGGGTCTCATCATGTCGGTGGTGCTCGGGCTGGCGGCCGGTGCGGCAATCGCGGGCTCGCGCCTGGTTGATCGCATCCTTACGCCATGGCTGGTGGTGGCGCATGCCATCCCCAAGGTGGTGATCGCGCCCCTGTTCCTCGTGTGGTTCGGCTTCGGCCTGCAGAGCGAGATGTTCTTCGTCGTGGCCTTCACGTTCTTCCCGGTGATCGTGAACACCGTAACGGGCTTGAAGTCGGCCGACCCCGAGCAGCTCCTGATGGTGCGCGCCATGGGGGCGAGCCGCCTGCAGGTCCTGCACAAGATCCAGTTCCCCAACGCGCTGCCCAGCATCTGCGCCGGCATCAAGCTCGCCGTCACCCTGGCGCCGGTCGGCGCGGTGATCGGCGAGTTCGTCGCCTCCAATGCCGGTCTTGGCCATCTGTTGATCCGTGCCGTCGGCGACACCGACACGTCGCTCGCCTTCGCCGCAGTCACGGTCTTCTCGATCTTCGGCGTGCTGCTGTGGCGTGCCGCCGAATGGGTCGAGCGCCTGGTGCTGCCCTGGCACCCGAGCCAACGCGAAACCTTGATGCTGCGCGACGCAACGACCTGAGGAGAAACCCCATGATCCGGCGCATGATCCGACGCACCCTGACCCTGGCCTCGTGCCTCGTCGGCCTGATGTCATTGCCGGCGACGGCCCAGACACTGACGCCGGTGAAGGTACTGCTCGACTGGGCGTGGTTGCCCTATCACGCGTCGTTCCTGGTGGCGCAGGACAAGGGCTACTACAAGGAGGCCGGCCTCGACGTCACGCTCGAACAGGGCCGCGGCTCGGCGACCACGGCGCTGATGCTGAGCCAGAGCGGCTTCGACATCGCTCATCTCAACACCACTAATGCCGCGCAGATGATCAGCAAGGGCGGCGCGATCAAGATGGTCGGCATCTACCAGCACAAGACCGCCGCCGCCTTCATCGGCATCAAGGGCAAGGTCAAGCTCGATGGCCCGCAGTCGCTGAAGGGCATCAAGATCGGCAGCACGCCCGGCGGCTCGGACGGGCTCAGCCTGAAGGTCTTCACGGCGGCCAACAAGATGAAGCTCACCGACCTCAACATCGTGGCGCTCGACGCCAACGCCAAGACGGCCGCCCTGTTCGGCGGCACGATCGACGCGGTGAGCGGCGACGCCCCGGCCTTCGACGCCTATGTGCGCGCTACCAACCAGCAACCCGAGACCATGCTGCTCAGCAACTACGGCGTGCCGCTGATCGGCTTCGGCTTCGCCGCCAACGGCAACTACCTCGCGAAGAACCCGGCGACCGTCGCCAAGTTCCTGTCCGCGACCAAGCGCGGCTTCGCCGAAGCGGCGCGCGACTTCAAGGCGGCCTGCGAGCTGATGCAGGCCAAGGTGCATCTCGCCGGCACGGTCGAGCGCTGCGTCGACTACAACAAGGGCGTGCTGGCGCTCTCCACGCCGCCGACCGATCCCGACTGGGGCCGGCAGTCGGACGAGGAGTGGACCAGGCTTCTCGCCACGCTGAAGGACGCGGGCGAGCTGTTCGGCGACAAGCCGCTGGCCACCTACTACACCAACGACTCCGTGCCGAAATGAGTGACCGCTACGACGCCATCGTCGTCGGCGGCGGTCACAACGGCCTGGTCGCCGCGGCCTACCTCGGCCGGGCCGGCTTGGCGACCCTGGTGCTCGAGGGCAACCCGCGGCTCGGCGGCCCGGCGGCGACGCTGGAGTTCATGCCGGGCTACTTCACGACCATCGCCAACTCCCCGGGATCGCTCGAACCCAAGATCGTCGAGGACCTCGAGCTGGAGCGCTACGGACTGCGATGGGTGCGGCCCGATCCGACACTGGTGCAGCCGCTCGACGGCAAGCGGATCTATGTCGGCTGGCGCGATCCCAAGCGCAACCACGCCCAGCTCGAGACCTACGCGCCGGGCGAGGCAGCGCGCTACGACGCCTTCTTCGCCTACCTGCAGGCCTTCGCCGACCGGCTCGGCATCTCGATCTTCGAGCCGCCGCCGTCGCTGCAATACCTGGTGCGCAACCTCACGCGCCTGGAAGACCAGGAAGCCTTCAGCCGCATCCTGTTCGGCAGCATCCGCGACCTGATGGATGAGTTCGAGCTTAGCGCCGAGACTCAGGCGCTGATCGCGCCGCTCGCCGTCGTCGGCGGCCAGGTCGCGCCCTCGACGCCGGGCTCGCCGTTCAACCTGATGATGCGGCCGCTGTCGCTCGCCTCGCTGAAGAGCGGCAGCGCAGGCGACCCCCGGCTGATCCCGTTGCGCGGCTCGACCGGCCTGCCGGTCGGCGGCATGGGCGCGATCACCGACGCCCTGTCTGCGAGCCTGCGCGCCTATGGCGGCGAGGTGATGGTCGGCAAGCCCGTGGCCACCATCCGCAGTTCGGGCGGCGCGGTGCGCGGCGTCGTCACCAGGAGCGGCGAGGAATACGAGGCGCCGATCGTGGTCTCGGCGCTGAGCCCGGTCATCACCGTGACGTCGTTGGTCGACGACACGTCGTCATGGGGCGATCTCCAGCCCAAGATGAAGCGCAAGCCGATGCGCGGCCGCGCCTTCAAGGTCGTGTTGGCGCTCGACGGCATGCCGCGCTACGCGGGCGCCAAGTCGGACGAGGAAGCGGCCCTGCTGACCTCGGCGCAGTTCCGCATCGCCCCCAGCCTCGACTACATCGAGGCCGCGCACACCGACATGCTGCAGGGGCGGCTGTCGCGCCAGCCGGTGATCTGGGGCCTCTGCCCGTCGATGACTTCGCCGGTGCTGGCGCCGGCGGGCAAGCACGTGCTCAGCCTCAACGTCGGCAATGCGCCCTATCGTCTGCGCGAGGGCACGTGGGCCGAGCAGCGCGACGTCTTCGCCAAGCGCACCATCGCCAAGCTCGCCGAGTACATGCCGAACCTGCCCGGCCTGATCAGCGATTATCGCATCATCGACCCGACGCAGTTCGAGAGCGAGTTCGGCCTGGTCGAGGCCAACATCACCCACGGCGACACTCTGCCGTTCCACATGTTCTGGATGCGGCCGATGCCCGGCCTGCATGCCTATCGCACGCCGACGCGCGGCCTCTATCTCAGCGGCAACGGCACCTGGCCCGGCAACTACATCTCCGGCATCTCGGGCCACAACGCCTCGCAGGCGGTGCTGCGCGACCTGCGCGAGGCGCAGCAGGGCGAAAGAGCGGTACGCTGATGGTGAGCGTCGTCGCCGTCGCCACCCGCGCGAAGGTCTCGCCGTCCACCGTGTCGCGGGTGCTGGCGGGCCGCGTGCCGGTCTCGGCCGAGGCCCGTGCGCGTGTGCTGGAGGCGATCGAGCAGCTCGGTTACCGGCCCAACGAGGTGGCGCGCAGCCTCCGGGTCGGCCGCGGCCGGTCGGTGGCGCTGGTGACCGGCGATATCGAGCAGGGCATCTACGCCACGCTCGCCAAGCACGTGCAGGGCGAGCTCGAGACGCTGGGGCTCGACCTCGTGCTGTTCAACCTCGGCCATCGCCAGGACCGGCTGCGCCACTTCCTCGAGCGCGCGCCGTCGCTCGGCCTGCGCGGCGTGCTGCTGTCCTCGCCGCACGTCATGGACATGGCAGAACTGGCGCCGGTCATGAAGTCGGCGGCCAAGAGCGGCATAGAAATCCTGTCGGTGAGCCAGGACCTCAGCGCCTACGGCTTCCCGTCGATCGTCCATGACGACGCGGGCGGCGCGGCGACCGCCACAACGCATCTGCTGGACACGGATCGCGCGCCGGTCGCCTTTGTCGGCCGCATCGCCACATCGGCGATCGGCCGGGCGCGCTACGACGGCTACTGCCGGGCACTGAAGGAGCGCGGACTGAAGGTCGATCCGGCGCTGGTCTGGGACATCTCGCAGGGCTATCGCGCCGATGCGGGCCACCAGGCCATGGCCGAGGCGCTCGCCAGGGGGCTCCATTTCCGCGCCGTCGTCGCGGCCAGCGACGAGCTGGCGCTGGGCTGCATGGCCGCCGCCGCCGATCGCGGTTTCGCCATTCCCGGCGACATGGCGGTCGTGGGCTTCGGCGGCCTGGCCTGGGTGGGCTTCGCGCGGCCGGCCATGACCACCGTGGCGCTCGACGCCGGCGCCATCGCCCGCGCCGTCGGCGAATTCTTCAAGGCCCGCGAAAGCGGCGCCCGGCTTGCCAAGCGCCGGGTGATCCCTGCCAACCTCGTTTTGCGACAATCCGCCTGAAAAGGAGCACGCCATGTTGATCGACGGTCTGCAGTGCGGCCACTTCACCCGGGAGACCTTCAGCGAATTGCGCAAGGCCGATGTCGGCGCGGTGACGGTGACCTGCGGCTTCTGGGAGGGCACGGTCGAGTCGCTGGACTCCATCGCTCGCTGGCGCGACCTGGTGAACGCCAACAAGGACCTGGTGGCGATCGCGACGTCGGTGAAGGAGATCGAGGCGATCGCCGCCTCTGGCCGCACCGCCATCATCCTGGGCTTCCAGAATTCCAACCTGCTGGAGGGCCGCATCCGTTTCGTCGAGCTCTTCGCCGAGCTCGGCGTTCGCTCGATCCAGCTCACCTACAACAACCAGAATGAGCTGGGCGGCAGCTGCTACGAGGAGGAGGATTCGGGCCTGTCGCGCACCGGCAAGGAGATCGTGCGCGAGATGAACCGCACCGGCATCCTGGTCGACCTCAGCCACGTCGGCAATCGCACCACCAAGGATGCGATCATCCATTCCGAGAAGCCGGTCGCGGTGACGCACGCCAACCCCGACAGCCTGTTCCCGCACAAGCGCAACAAGACCGATGACGTCCTGAAGGTGCTGGCCGAGAAGGGCGGCGTGCTGGGCTGCGCCACCTATCGCAACATCACCGGCGACCATTACTGCAGCTCGCTCAGGAACTGGTGCGAGATGGTCGCCAAGAGCGTCGACATCATGGGCATCGACCATGTCGGCATCGGCACCGACCGCAGCCACAACTTCACCAAGCCGGACTACGACTGGATGCGCATGGGCCGCTGGACGCGCGGCATCGACTACGGTGCGGCCTCGGCGGCCCGGCCCGGCAAGGCGCCGCCGCCGGCCTGGTTCCAGGAGGTCCATCACCTCGGCCTGCTGCCGGGCGGGCTGAAGGAAGTCGGCTTCAATGCCGAGGAGGTCGAGAAGATCACCAGCCGCAACTGGCTGCGCCTCTACGGCGAGGTGTTCGGCGCCGCCGAGCAGGTCAGGGAGGCCAGGCTCGAGTTCGTGCAAAGCGATCCAGTGCTCGCGACCACGCCGCGGGCTGCCGCGTCGTGAGTCCGGCCGGAGAGGAGCGCATTGCGCTCGACGTCCACGCCCACCTGGCGCCGGTGCTGAAGGACCGCATCGGCGCCATCGCCGGCGTGAGCTGGAACGACATCGACGGCACGATGACCATCGACGGCTACACCCTTGCCGCGAAGTCAGTCTATCGGCCCGAGGCGCTGGTCGCCTGGATGGACGAGCATCGCGTCGAACGCGCCTGGATCTCGATCCCGCCACCGCTCTATCGCCTCGCGCTCGACGCGCCGGCGATGCGGACGTGGGTGCTCTACGCCAATGACGGCCTCGACGCGCTGGCTGCGAAATTCCCCGACCGCCTGTCGCCGCTCTATCACCTGCCGGTGACGCAGCCGGCGCTCGCCGCGGAGATCGTGGCGAGCCGGAGCAAGACCAGCCGGCCGCGGTTCGCCATGCCGGCAGGCTCGCAGGACCACAAGGTCATCCTCTCGGACGTGGCCTACGCGCCACTATGGACGGCGCTGAATGCCGCGCGGGCGTTCCTGTTCCTGCATCCCTGCAAGGGCTGCGATCCGCGCTACGAGCCGTTCTACCTGCACAACCTCTTGGGCAGCCCCGTCGAGACGACGCTGGCCGCCGCCCATCTCGCGATGTCGGGCATCCTCGAGCGGCATCCCGACATGACGGTCTGCCTCGCCCATGCCGGCGGGGCTTCGGCTGCGGTCGCGGGACGTCTCGAGCGCGGTCAGGTCACCGGCCGGCCGGGCGCCGACACCGGCGCCCAGAAGCCCCGCCTCGCGTTCAAGCGCTTCTGCGTCGACTGCATCGCCCACGATGGCGATGCGCTGAAGCTCGCAGCCGCGATGCATGGGCGGGATCATATCCTGTTCGGCTCGGACTGGCCGTTCTCCATGGGCCTGCCCGATCCGCACAAGCAGCTCGCCGATACCGACGCGGCGCTGCGCCGGCTGATCTTCCAGGACAATCCCCGCCGCTTCCTCGACGGCTGACCTCTCACGACGTCAGCTTGGTGTGGGTGGCGACGGGATGGATGCGCAGCCGTTGCGCCAGCTTGACGTTGGCGCGCGCCTCCATGCCCAGCCAGGCCCGTAGCTGCGGCGACAGCGCGTCGATCGTCTCGGCCGACAGGCTGGCGTTCCAGTTCTGCTGCTGGCGGATGAAGGAGCGCGAGTAGTAGCCGAACAGCAGCGCCCGCTCGCGGTCCTTCGAGACATTGGCGCCCGATGTGTGCCATAGCCGGCCGTCCATCACGGCGATCGATCCGGCAGACGCCTTGAAGGGCACCATCTTGGCGCGTGCATCCGGCGGCAGTTCCGACGCCCGTTGGATCTGGTGGCTGCCCGGCAGGTAGCGCGTCGCGCCGTTCTCCTCGTCGACATCGTTCAGGCACCAGATGATGTTGATGCTCCAGGGCTGGAACCACGGCTCGGGCACGACGATGCCCTGGTCGGAATGCAGCTCCATCGATTTGCTGCCGGGCAGCGCGATGTTGGCCGTGAAGTTGGAGATCAGGAAGTCCGACGTCAGCAGCGTGGAGACGAACTCGATCGCGGTCGGATGCTGGATCAGCTCGCGGAAGATCGCATCGCGTTCCAGGAGATAGAAGACGCGGACATTGTGCTCGTTGGGATCGAGCCCGATCTGGCGCGTCGGCACGCCGAGTCGGTCGCTCTCCCTGGCCGCGGCCCACAGGCGCTCGCGCACGCGCTCGGTTTCGGTCGCCGTAAGCACGCCGGGAACGACGCAGCATCCCTCGTCGAGCAACTCGCGCTTCCTGGTTTCCAAATCCATGCCGGCCTCCAATCCTGTCATCCCGAGCGAGGGACCTTTGATCGACTTTGCCAAAGGTCCCCCGCTGCGCTCGGGATGACAAGTCAGACCCTGTTTCGCCTGAGAGAGTCAGTCGGCCGGAATCAGCGTCACGGCGACGCCATAGGAGTGCGAATCGCCGCCCAGGATGACGCCGCGCAAGGGGCTGACGTCGGAGAAGTCGCGGCCCCAGGCGACGGCGACATGATCCTCTTTCGCCACCAGGTCGTTGGTCGGATCGAGATGAATCCAGCCCGCTGCCTCGCCGCACCACACCGCGACCCAGGCATGGCTGGCGTCGGCGCCGCGCAATGCGACCTCTTCCTTGGAGTGGACGGTGCGGATGTAGCCCGAGACATAGGCGGCGGCGAGGCCGTGGGCACGCAACGCGGCGATTTCGACATGGGCGAAGTC
>JAEZHS010000065.1 GCA_023436825.1 Pseudomonadota bacterium
GGCCAACCTTGCGTCGGCGGCGTCTGGGCGACGGCCGGCAGGCTCATGACGGCGGCAGTGAAGAGGAGAGGACGGAAGAGGCTTTTCATCGGCGGTGAACCCGCATGTAGAGGGTGGCTTCGTATCGGCGGCAACGCGTTGCGTGTCAACGTCCGCGCTGCGGATCGATCCTGCGGCGCAATCGCGCCCAAAGCATGGCGCGCGCCCATTTGAGTTGCGTCGTCCAGACGGATGGGCCATCGTCTTTGGTGAGACGATTCCGCAGAAGGGTCGCAAGTGTTTGGGAGGCAAGGGTAATTTCGCGGCGCCGGAGCCTTGAATGAGCCGGCCTACGAAACCAGCGTGAACATGGCAGGACCGACTTCCTCCAGCGGCTCGCCGCTGCTCAGCGTGCGCGACGTCTCGGTCCGCTTCGGCGGCATCGTGGCGCTCGATGGCGTGACCTTCGATGTTTCTTCCGGACAGATCGCGGGCCTGATCGGACCCAACGGGGCCGGCAAGACGACCCTCTTCAATTGCCTGAGCCGACTCTATACGCCGAACGGCGGCGACATCCTGTTCGAGGGCACGTCGATCCTGGACCGGCCGCGCCACGACATCCCGCGTATCGGCATCGGGCGCACCTTCCAGAACGTGGCGCTGTTCGACCGCATGTCGGTGCTCGACAACGTCAAGGTCGGCTGCCACAGCGTCAGCAGCACGAGCTTCTTCGACAACGCGTTGCGCCTGCCCAAGGTCGCGCCGGAGGAGGCGCAAGTCGCGGCACGCGCGCACGAGCTGATCGCCTTCATGGACCTCGTGCCCTTCACCAGCGCCATGGCCGGCGGCCTGCCGTTCCCCATCCGCAAGCGCGTCGAGCTCGCCCGAGCGCTCGCCTCCAGCCCCAAGCTGCTGCTGCTCGACGAGCCGGCGGCCGGGCTCAACCACGACGAGATCGAGGTGCTGAAGGGCCAGATCCGGCGCGTGCGCGACACGCAACACGTCACCGTGCTGCTGGTCGAGCATCACATGAGCCTGGTGATGTCGGTGTCCGACAAGGTGGTCGCCATCGACTTCGGCAAGAAGATCGCCGACGGCACCCCGGCCGAGGTGCAGCGCGATCCCGAAGTGATCCGCGCCTACCTGGGGACCTCGTAATGGCCGCGCTGCTGGAAGTGAAGGGACTGAAGGCGTTCTACGGCCAGACGCAATCGCTGTACGACGTCGGCTTCGACATCGAGACCGGCGGCATCACCACCCTGCTGGGCGCCAATGGCGCCGGCAAGACGACCACGCTGCGGGCCATCTGCAATATGGTGCGCAGCGAGGGCGTCATCCGCTTCGACGGCAAGGACGTGACGAGGCTGCCGACCGAGGAGATCGTTCGGCAGCGCATTGCCCATGTCCCCGAGGGCCGCGGCACGTTCACGACGCTTACGGTCGACGAGAACCTGCGCATCGCGGCCTATACCCGCCGCGACAAGGCCGGCGTCGCACGCGAGCTCGAGCGGGTCTTCGCCTACTTCCCGCGGCTCAAGGAGCGTATCCAGCAGCAGGCTGGCACGCTATCCGGCGGCGAGCAGCAGATGCTGGCGATCGCCCGCGCCCTGATGCTGGGACCGCGCCTGATGCTGCTCGACGAGCCGTCGTTCGGCCTCGCCCCGCTGATCGTGGTCGAGATCTTCCGCATCCTGCGGCGGATCAACGAGGAGGAGAAGGTCAGCATCCTGCTGGTCGAGCAGAATGCGGCGCTCGCCCTCGACCTCGCGGACCATGCCTATGTGCTGGAGACCGGCAAGGTCGTGATGTCGGGCCCCTCGGCCGTCGTGAAGAACGACGAGAACATCCGCAAGTCCTACCTCGGGTACTGAGGCAGAAGATGGAACAGTTCCTCCAGCAGATCGCGTCCGGCCTGGCCAACGGCGCGATCTATGCCTGCGTCGCCCTGGCGCTGGTCATGATCTACGTTTCCACCGATCACATCAATTTCGCCCAGGGCGAGATGGCGATGTTCTCGACCTATCTCAGCTGGCAGCTCATGACCTGGGGCATGAGCTTCTGGGTGGCGTTCGTCATCGCCGTGGCGCTGTCGTTCGTGATGGGGGTGGCGATCGAGCGAATAGTCCTGCGACCGCTGCACAACGCGCCGGTGCTGTCGATCATCGTGGTGTTCATCGGGCTGCTCGCGATCTTCAATTCGGTGGCCGGGGCGATCTGGAGCTACCTGATCAAGGAATATCCCTCGCCGTTTCCCAAGAGCAGCTTCGGCATCGCCGGCGTCATCGGACCGCACCAGCTCGGCGTGGTGGTCGTGACCCTGATCGTGCTCGGCCTGCTGTTCGCGTTCTTCCGCTACACGCCGCTCGGGCTGGCGATGCGGGCGGCGGCGCAGAACCCGCAGATGGCGCGCCTGGTCGGCGTCCGCGTCGACTGGATGCTGGCGCTGGGCTGGGGGCTCGCCGCCTCGGTCGGCGCCGTCGCCGGCATCATGGTTGCGCACATCGTCTACCTCGACCCCAACATGATGGCCGGCATCCTGCTTTATGCCTTCGCCAGCGCGCTGGTGGGCGGCATCTCCAACCCGGCCGGCGCCGTGGCGGGCGGCTTCATCGTCGGCATCCTCGAGAACATGGTGGCTTTCGCCGGCAACCAGATCGAGAAGGCAACGGGCATCTACATCATCGGCAACGGCGAGAAGCTCACCGTGGCGCTGATCATCGTCATCTTCGTGCTGACGGTGAAGCCGGCCGGCCTGTTCGGCCGCGTTCTTGTGAAGAGGGTCTGACATGACCATCGCCAGGAAGTGGGTGCTGGGCCTCGTCGTGGTGGCCTTCGTGCTGCCGTTGCTGAAGCCGATCTTCCCCGACGCGATCTCGGACTATCGGCTGTTCCTCGTCAGCACGATGATCATCGCCTCGATCGCGGTGCTCGGGCTCAACCTGCTGACGGGCTTCAACGGTCAGTTCTCGCTGGGCCACGGCGCCTTCTATGCCGTCGGCGCCTATGCCGCCGCCATCCTGATGGACCAGCTCAACTGGCCGTACTGGGCGACGATCCCGGCGGCGGCGATCGTCTGCTTCATCGTCGGCTATCTGTTCGGCCTGCCGGCGCTCAAGCTCGAGGGCCACTATCTCGCGCTGGCGACCTTCGCGCTGGCGCTCGCCGTGCCGCAGATCCTGAAATACAAGTGGCTCGAGGGCCTGACCGGCGGCGTGCAGGGTATCGTGCTGATGAAGCCCGAGGTCCCGTTCGGCCTGCCGCTGAGCGAAGACCAGTGGCTCTACTATTTCTGTCTGATCACGATGGTCATCCTGTTCTGGGCGGCGGCCAACATGCTCGACAGCCGCAGCGGGCGGGCCATGATGGCGATCCGCGACCAGAACATGGCGGCCGAGACGATGGGCATCGACATCGCCCTCTACAAGACGGTCACCTTCGGCATCAGCGCCGCCTACACGGGCATCGCCGGCGCCCTGTCGGCCTCCGCCATCGCCTTCGTGGCGCCCGACAGCTTCAACATCTTCCTGTCGATCAAGTTCCTGATCGGCCTCGTCGTCGGCGGTATCGGCTCGCTCGCGGGCTCGGTGATCGGCGGCATCTTCTACGTGCTGGTCGACAATTCGGCGCAGGCGCTATCGCAGTTCATCAAGAACGACCTCGGCCTGCAGTTCGACCTGTCGGCCTACACCGTGTTCGGCGTGCTGCTCATCGCCATCATCTACGTGATGCCCATGGGCGTTGCCGGCGGCCTCTACTTCCTGTGGCTGAGGCTCAAGTCCGCCCGCACCGTCGCCGCTGTGCCGGCGCAAGGAGCCGCGGCCGCGGCTTCGACCGAGCGCAAGCACTGAGTTCGTTTTCGTAACCACCGAGTGAGGAGTTGTCGATGGCTTGAACCCAACAGGGAGCAGCACCATGAAGACGAACAGGCGTACTTTCGTCGGCGGCGTCGTCACACCAACCCCTACAGTGGGCCGGCGTCTTCATACGGGGTGATCGGGAAGGCGATCGAAGCCTACTGGAAGAGCGTCAACGATCGCGGCGGCGTCAACGGCCGCAGGATCAATTTCATCACGCTGGACGACGGGTATAACCCCTCCAAGACAGTGGAGTGCGTGCGCCAGCTCGTCGAGCAGGACAAGGTGCTGTGCACCTTCAACACGCTCGGCACGCCGACCAACACGGCGATCCACAAGTACATGAACCAGAAGAAGGTGCCGATGCTGTTCGTCGCCACCGGCGCGTCGAAGTGGGGCAAGCCCAAGGAGTTCCCGTGGACCATGGGCTATCAGCCCGACTACCACACCGAGGCGATGATCCACGCCAAGCACATCCTGGCCAACGTCAAGGATCCGAAGATCGGCGTGCTGATGCAGAACGACGACTACGGCAAGGGCTACTGGGAAGGCTTCAAGGAGGGGATGGGCAAGGAGATCGGCCGGGTCGCCAAGCACGTCACCTACGAGGTGACGGACCCGACGGTCGACAGCCAGGTCATCCAGCTCAAGGACACCGCTGCCAACGTCTTCCTCAACATCTCGATCCCGAAGTTCGCCGCCCAGGCGATGCGCAAGGCGGCGGAGATCGGCTGGCGGCCGGCGCAGTACCTCAACAACGTGTCGGGGCAGGTGACGACGACGATGAAGCCGGCGGGTTTCGAGAACGTCCAGGGCGTCATCACCGCCGCGTGGCTCAAGGACCCCACCGACCATCAATGGGACAATGACGAGGAGCTGAAGACCTGGCGGGAATGGATGGCCAAGTAAATCCCCAACGGCAATCTCGGCGACGTCAATTACGTCTACGCCTATTCGGTGTCGTTCCTGATGGAGCAGACGCTGAAGAAGTGCGGGGACAACCTGACGCACGAGAACCTCATGCGGCAGGCGGCCAACCACCACAAGCTCAGGGTGCGGGGCCTGCTGCCGGGAATCACCGTCAGCACCAGCCCGACCGATTTCTATCCTGTTCAGGCCGTGCAACTGCAGCGCTTCAAGGGCGAGTCCTGGGAACTGTTCGGCGAGATCATGCACGCCGAAAGCAGCTAGAGCGCCCGCACCGGTTGCAACAGTCCCGACGTGCGGAAGGCCGCTTTCGGGTGGCCTTCTTTTTTGCGTCTTTTCAGAAGAAACTCCGCGCCGCCTGATAATAGGGAGGGTTCTGTGAATACGAGTAGGCGTGGATTTGTGGGTGGTGCGTCTGCGTTGGCGTTGCTTTCGGGTTCGTCCGTGGCGTTTGCGCAGAAGAAGTACTCCGACGGTGCGACCGACACCGAGATCAAGCTGGGCCATACCGGCCCTTACAGCGGTCCGGCTTCGTCGTACGGCCAGATCGGCAAGACGATCGAGGCGTACTGGAAGAGCGTCAACGATGCCGGCGGCATCAACGGCCGCAAGATCAAGTTCATCACGCTCGACGACGGCTACTCGCCGCCCAAGATGGTCGAGCTGGTGCGCCAGCTGGTCGAGCAGGAGAAGGTGCTGTGCACCTTCAACACGCTCGGCACGCCGACCAACACGGCGATCCATCGCTACATGAACCAGAAGAAGGTGCCGATGCTCTACGTCGCCACCGGCGCGTCGAAGTGGGGCAAGCCCAAGGAGTTCCCGTGGACGATGGGCTTCCAGCCCGACTACCACACCGAGGGCGTTATCTATGCCAAGCATGCCCTGGCCAACGTCAAGGACCCGAAGATCGGCGTCCTGATGCAGAACGACGACTACGGCAAGGACTACTTCGAGGGCTTCAAGGAAGGCCTCGGCAAGGATGCGAACAAGATCGTCAAGCACGTGACCTTCGAGGTCACCGATCCGACGGTCGACAGCCAGGTGATCCAGCTCAAGGATTCCGGCGCCAACGTCTTCTTCAACATCGCCACGCCCAAGGCCGCCGCCCAGGCGATCCGCAAGGCCGGCGATCTCGGCTGGAAGCCGGCGCAGTACCTCAACAACGTGTCGGCCTCGGTCGGCTCGGTGATGAAGCCGGCCGGCTTCGACAACAGCCAGGGCATCATCACGGCACAGTACCTGATGGATCCCACCGACAAGCAGTGGGCCGACAACGCCGACATGAAGGGCTGGAGCGCCTGGATGGACAAGTGGATGGCGGGCGCCAACAAGTCCGACGCCAACCATGTGTTCGGCTACGCCGTCGCCACCCTGATGCACGAGACGCTGAAGAAGTGCGGTGACGATCTCACCCGCGAGAACGTCATGAGGCAGGCGGCCAACTTCCAGAAGTACAAGCTGCCGATGCTGATCCCGGGCATCACCATCAACACCAGCCCGACCGACTACTATCCGATCCAGTCGGTGAAGCTTGCGAAGTTCCAGGGCGACACCTGGGAGCTGTTCGGCGACGTCATGTCGGCCGAAGGCGCGTAAGCTCCTTCATATGTCGTGAGAAAGGCCGCCGGAAGGCGGCCTTTCTTTTTTAGCGGCCTCGCGAGGAATTGAAGGTCCTCTGGCGCTTCTATGGAGCTTCGGAGGGCTTTCTTTTGTGCCACTTCCGCGTTGCAACATTGAAAAACTGTATATCGCTGCGCGAGTTTTTTCCTTTCCCGCGCACGTATTTCGGGCAAGTCTCGCTCTGCAAAGCAAAAAACCAAGGAGGACGCGTTGAGGACCAATAGGCGTAAATTTCTAGGTGGCGTTTCGACGGCCGCGGTGTTGTCCGCGTCGGGCGTTTCGTTTGCGCAGGGTGCCAAGAAGTATTCGGACGGCGCCAGCGATACCGAGATCAAGATCGGACACACCAATCCCTATAGTGGGCCGGCCTCGGCCTACGGCGTCATCGGCAAGACGATCCAGGCGTACTGGAAATACGTCAACGAGACGCAGGGCGGCGTGAACGGCCGCAAGATCAACTTCATCACCTACGACGACGGCTACAATCCGGCCAAGACAGTCGAGCTGGTCCGCCAGCTCGTCGAGCAGGACAAGGTGCTGTGCACCTTCAACACGCTGGGCACGCCGACCAACACGGCGATCCACAAGTACATGAACCAGAAGAAGGTGCCGATGCTCTACGTCGCCACCGGTGCCTCGAAGTGGGGCAAGCCCAAGGAGTTCCCGTGGACGATGGGCTTCCAGCCCGACTACCACACCGAGGCCGTCATTTATGCCAAGCACATCCTGGCCAACGTCAAGGATCCGAAGATCGGCGTGCTGATGCAGAACGACGACTACGGCAAGGACTACTGGGAAGGACTGAAAGACGGCCTCGGCAAGGACGGCAACAAGGTCGTCAAGCACGTCACCTACGAGGTGACGGACCCGACGGTCGACAGCCAGGTCATCCAGCTCAAGGACTCCGGCGCCAACGTCTTCTTCAACATCGCCACGCCCAAGTTCGCCGCCCAGGCAATGCGCAAGGCGGCCGACATCGGCTGGAAACCGGCACAGTACCTCAACAACGTGTCGAGCAGCGTCGCATCGGTGATGAAACCCGCGGGTTTCGACAACGTGCAGGGCGTGCTGACGGCGGCCTACTTGATGGATCCCACCGACAAGCAGTGGGACGACAACGCCGACATGAAGGCGTGGGTTGCCTGGATGAACAAGTACAACGCGGGCGCCAGCCTGTCGGATGCGTCCAACGTCTTCGCCTATTCGGTCGTCAGCCTGATGCACGAGACGTTGAAGAAGTGCGGCAACGACCTGACGCGCGAGAACCTCATGAGGCAGGCCGCCAACTTCCAGAAGTGGAAGCTGCCGATGGCCCTGCCGGGCATCACCGTCTCGACCAGCCCGACCGACTTCTACCCGATCCAGGCGGTGCAGCTTCAGCGCTTCAAGGGCGAGAGCTGGGAGCTGTTCGGCGACGTCATGCACGCCGAGAGCACTTGATCTTCGCTCGATGGGCGAGGAAAAGGCCGCCGTCAGGCGGCCTTTTCTTTTTCGCGGTCAGCGATTGCGGTTCAGAGCCTGGCGGCACTCCGCCGTATCGGTGCGCCCGTCCTTGTTCACATCGCAGCGTGCGAAGTTGCGGTCGGCCTGGGCCATGAACTCCTCCAGGGACACGACGCCGTCCTTGTTCGCGTCGAGGCGCTGGAAGTAGGCCGACTGGCGCTCGACCTGGCGGTCGGATGGCAACACGCTGTTGCCAGCCGCCGGCGTGCGCGCGAACAGCTCTGCCTCGGTGAGCTTGCCGTCGTTGTTGGTGTCGAGCCGCTTGAAGCGCGCCTCCTGGCCCGCCTTCCATTCGGCGCGGTCGACCACGCCGTCCTTGTTGGTGTCGTAGCGCATGATGCCGGCGTTGCCGCGGGACGGCCGGTCGGTGGTGGGGGCCGGAGTCGGGGGCGGAGCCGACGTGTCGCCGGGAGCGGCGAGGGCTGGCATGGCCAGGATCAGGGCGGCGGCGGGGATGACCAGGAGTTTCAGCATGGGAACATATCCTAAAAGTTGTATCAGGAGATGGTTACACACGCTCCATTTCCCTTACGGCGCCTGTTAAGCGCCGATATAGTCCGACCCACGACCAAATTTGGGCGGTGTTGTGGTTTTGTTCTCAAGGTATCCCCATGGCCTATGACTACGACTTGTTCGTGATTGGCGCCGGTTCCGGCGGCGTGCGCGCCTCGCGCATCGCCGCCGGCCACGGCGCGCGCGTCGGCATCTGCGAGGAATTCCGCGTTGGCGGCACCTGCGTGATCCGCGGCTGCGTCCCCAAGAAGCTCCTGGTCTACGGCTCCAAGTTCGCCCACGAATTCGAAGACGCTGCGGCCTATGGCTGGACGCTGGCCCCGCCCACGCACTCCTGGGCGACGCTGCGCGACAACGTCGCCAAGGAGGTCGATCGCCTGAACGGCGTCTATATTCGCCTGCTCGAAGGCGCGGGCGTGAAGCTGCACATGGGGCGCGGCCGGCTGATGGACCGTCACACCATCGCAATCGGCGAGGAGACTGTGACCGCCGAGAAGATACTGGTTGCCACCGGCGGTGCGCCGGTGGTGCCGGACATTCGGGGCCGTGAATTCGCCATTACCTCCAACGAGGCGTTCCACCTGCCGGAGCTGCCCAAGCGCATCACCGTCGTCGGCGGCGGCTACATCGCAGTCGAGTTCGCCGGCATCTTCAACGGGCTCGGCGCCCACGTCGATCTCGTGCTGCGGCGCGATCGTGTGCTGCGCGGTTTCGACGAGGAATGCCGTACCGCCGTGCATGAGTCGCTGAAGGAAAGCGGCATCAAGATGCGCACCGAGATGCAAATCGAATGCATCGAGGCGACGAACGGCAAGGCGCCGTTCACCGTGCACACGCAGCTCGGCGGCATGTTCGAGACCGATCTCGTGATGTACGCCACCGGCCGCGCGCCCAACACCAACGGCATTGGCCTGGAGAAGGTGGGTGTGCAGCTCGACAAGGCGGGAGCCATCGCCGTCGATGAATGGTCGAAGACCACGGCCGGCAACATCTGGGCCGTGGGCGACGTCACCGACCGCATCAACCTCACGCCCGTGGCGCTGATGGAAGGCCATTGCTTCGCCGATACCGAGTTCGGCAAGAAGCCGCGCAAGGCCGACCATCGCGACGTGCCGTCGGCGGTGTTCTGCCAGCCCGAGCTCGCCAATGTCGGCCTCACCGAGGAAGAGGCGAGGATGCGCCTGGGCGAGCTGAAGATCTTCACCTCGGCGTTCAAGCCGATGAAGTACACCCTGTCGGGCCGCCAGCAGCGCACCTTCATGAAGCTGATCGTCGAGGCCGCCACCGACAAGGTGGTCGGCGCGCACATGGTCGGCGACGATGCCGCCGAACTGATCCAGGGCCTGGCCGTCGCCCTGAAGGCCGGTGCCACCAAGGCCCAGTTCGATGCCACCGTCGGCATCCATCCGACGGCCGGCGAGGAGTTCGTCACCATGCGCACGGCCCGTGTGGAGCCCGCTCCCAGCCGCAAGGCTGCAGAGTGACGTTTTCCTCCCCAAGCGACGCTTGGGGGTGTCCGCGCGGCGGACGGAGGGGGCATGAGCTGCAGAATCGTTGTCGCTAAAGACCCCTCCGTCGCCGTATGACGGCGACACCTCCCCACGCTGGCGCGTCGGGAGGCAGGCTCAACCGCTGGCGTTTTATCCACAGCGCGTATAGGTTCACCGACCCCGGCGGCCAGTGCGCCGGTTGGTCGTAGGAGGAAGGAAGAATGACCGCGATTCAGGGCCCGTCCAAGACGGCCGCGAAAGCGCAGTCCCGTAGTTCGAGTGCCGCCGACTGGACGCCGACGAGTTGGCGCGGCCGGCCGGCCCAGCAGATGCCGGTCTATCCGGACGCCGCCGTCCTGGCGGGCGCCGAGACCCGGCTGCGTCGTTATCCGCCGCTGGTGTTCGCGGGCGAGGCGCGCAAGCTCAAGGCCGCGCTGGCCAAGGTAGCCAATGGCGACGCCTTCCTGCTGCAGGGCGGCGACTGCGCCGAAAGCTTCCAGGATTTCTCCGCCAACAACATCCGCGACACGTTCCGCGTGCTGCTGCAGATGGCGGTCGTGCTGACCTATGGCGCCGGTGTGCCGGTGGTGAAGGTCGGCCGCATGGCCGGCCAGTTTGCCAAGCCGCGCTCATCCAGTGTCGAGAAGGTGGGCGACGTCGAGCTGCCGTCCTACCGCGGCGACAACGTCAACGGCTTCGAGTTCACCGCCGAGGCGCGCCTGCCCGATCCCGAGCGCATGGTGCAGGCCTACAACCAATCGGCGGCGACGCTGAACCTGCTGCGCGCCTTCGCCCAGGGCGGTTATGCGGACCTGCACGAGGTCAACCGCTGGAACCTCGACTTCGTCAGGAATTCGCCGGCGTCGGAGCGCTACCACGACCTCGCCGCTCGCCTCGACGAGACGCTGAACTTCATGGCGGCCTGTGGGCTGACCTCGGCGACGACGCCGCAGATCGCCGAGACAGATTTCTTCACCAGCCACGAGGCGCTGCTGCTGCAGTACGAGGAGGCGCTGACCCGCGTCGATTCGACTTCGGGCGACTGGTACGACTGCTCGGCGCACATGCTGTGGGTCGGCGATCGCACCCGCCAGCCCGACGGCGCCCATGTCGAGTTCCTGCGCGGCGTGCGCAATCCGCTGGGCTTCAAGGCCGGGCCGTCGCTGTCGGTCGACGACTTCCTGCGACTGAACGAAGCGCTGAACCCGGCCAACGAGCCCGGCCGTATCGTGATCATCAGCCGCATGGGCGCGGGCAAGGTCGGGGAGAAGCTGCCGGCGTTCCTGCGTGCCGCCAAGAAGGAGGGGCGCTCTGTCGTGTGGTCGTGCGATCCCATGCACGGCAACACCGTGACGGCGACCAACGGCAGGAAGACCCGGCACTTCGACGCCATCCTGAGCGAGGTGAGGGACTTCTTCGCCGTGCATCGCGCCGAGGGAACGCATCCCGGCGGCGTGCATTTCGAGATGACCGGCCAGGAGGTCACCGAGTGCATCGGCGGCGCCACCGACATCACCGTCGACAATCTGGACGAACGTTACGAGACGCAATGCGACCCGCGCCTCAACGCCAGCCAGGCGCTGGAGCTGGCCTTCCTGCTCGCCGAGCAGCTCAAGGCCGAGCGCCTGTCCGTCGCCCGGGCACGACCGGCCGTCTA
>JAEZHS010000603.1 GCA_023436825.1 Pseudomonadota bacterium
CTCCCCAGCTTCGCTGGGGAGGAAGCGCTCTGGCAATTGCTCTTCGCGGCCTCTCTCCGCAAAATAGCGGCGCCCCGATCAGGTCAGTATGGAGCGCCGCGTGCCGTCGACGAATTCCCAACCGGTGGCCGCGTCGCTGACGCGCGCCGCCATCTTCCTCGTCGTGACGATGAACGATGGGGCCGAGGCCGCGGTGAAGAGCCTGTGCGCCGACCTGTCGGCGCTGGTGCGCTCGATCGGCTTCCGCGATCTCGATGCCCGGCTGAACTGCGTCATGGGCATCGGCTCCGACGCCTGGGACCGGCTGTTCGGCGCGCCGAGGCCCAAGGAGCTGCATCCGTTCCGCGAGATCCGCGGCCAGCACCACGCCGTCGCCACGCCCGGCGACCTCCTCTTCCATATACGCTCCGCCAGCATGGACCTCTGCTTCGAGCTCGCTGCGCAGATCATGTCGCGGCTCGATGGCGCCGTCGCCGTGGCCGACGAGGTGCACGGCTTCAAGTATTTCGACAACCGCGACCTGCTGGGCTTCGTCGACGGCACGGAGAACCCCGTCGACCAGGAGGCGCTCGACGCCACGGTGATCGGGGAGGAGGACGCCGCCTTCGCCGGCGGCAGCTACGTCATCGTGCAGAAATACCTGCACGACCTGAAAGGCTGGAACGCCGTCCCCGTCGAGCAGCAGGAAGGCTTCGTCGGCCGCACCAAGCTCTCGGACATCGAGCTGGACGATGCCGTGAAGCCGTCGTTTGCCCACAACGCGCTCACGGTGATCGAGGAGAACGGCCAGGAGCTCAAGATCGTGCGCGCCAACATGCCGTTCGGCGAGGTCGGCAAGGGCGAGTACGGCACCTATTTCTGCGGCTACGCCCGCTCGCCGAGCCGCACCGAGCGCATGCTGGAGAACATGTTCGTGGGCCTGCCACCCGGCAACTACGACCGATTGCTCGATTTCAGCCGGCCCGTGACGGGCACGCTGTTCTTCGTGCCGTCGGCGACGTTCCTGGATGAGGTCGTGGCCGAGCCGGCCACGCCGGCGGCGGAGAGCGAGGCGCCATCGCCGTCGCCGTCTTCCTCTTCCGACGGATCGCTCGGCATCGGTTCGTTGAGCAAGGTCTCCGACAAGCAATGACCTGAAGGGGCCAGCGGTGCCCGCGCAAGGCTACGTTACGCTCCTCCAAGAGGAGCGAACCATGGGTACTATCACGGACGACGATCGTGGCCTGGCAATTCGGCCCGTGTGCCGGGCTGTTGAAAGCGACCCACGTCGTCGACAGCACTTCGGCCGCGGATGCCGCGCACATCCCCGAATGGACGACCAAACGATCCACCGGTTAGTGGCAAGGTCGGTCTTGGCCCTCAGCGCCAAGTTCGGCAAGACAGGCCACGACCTGCAAACTCCGAAGAACACGATCCACAATGCCGCCGCTTACGCCTCGTTCGCCGCCCACGTGGCGTGCGGGATGAGCGTTTCGGCGACAGACGGCAGACGGAGTAAGTCCGCGACATTCAATCGATCACAAGATCCCGCAGTTGTCGGCTCAACCGCGATTCGTCACCGAAGAAGCTGTCGATCATCGCCTGAAGGAAGCTGGCCGGGTCCAATCGCGAAAGTCTGAGGGGATGGCCAGCCTGGACGCCGAGCAGCGCGGTGAAGGTCAGTTGGGTTCGTCCGTTGCCTTCTCGGAACGGATGAATCGCATTCAGATAGGCAAGGAACCTGGCAGCTTCCTCCGCGAAATCCTCTGTCGCCCTCCCCTTTAGGAGATCGGCGTTATGCAGGCGGACGAACAGTCCTCGCATTTCACTGGCGATGTTCTCGGGGAAGCAGAAGGGACTCCGATCCTTGGTCATTCGAACGGTTCGGAAGCGTCCGGCCCAGCTGTATACATCCTGAAACAGATGGCGGTGCACGGCACAATAATGTGCAGTGGAAAAGCGGCCGGAGGGAAGCGGCTCTTCAGCTCTGACCGCGACACTAAGCGCCTCGAAGACGTCCAGTTCGGCCTGATCACGCAAGCCGAGCTTATTCTTCAGCACCGTCGAACCAGCGTAGCAGTACCGATCCGGCTCGGCGTCGTAGAAGTCGGTGCTCAGACGTTTTTCCTGAACTGGCGGGCGATCGACCGGCGACGCTCTTCGCTCGAGGCGCCTCTGCGATCGAGTTCTCTGAGCGTACGCATTGATTGCGGCGACAGGTGGATTCCCTCTATTGCAGCGATCTTGGCCATCGAATCGCGGCCGAGCGTCATGCTCTCGCGGATGCGGCCATCCCGCCCTTGAATCATCAACTTGCCGCCCGAACGGCGCAGGGTCGATTTTGCGGCTTCGGTCGCCTCGGCCTGGCTACTGTAGACGCCAACGGCGCGGCTCGCGCCTTCGTGTTTGACCTGCCAACGGCCCTCCATGGGCACAACGTGGATGCGGGCTTGGCCTTTGGCGGGCTTGGAGGCGACACGGCGAGGCATCGGATGAATTCTATCACAAGCGCTGGCTGAGGACACGAGACGGCTGCAGATAGCCCACGATCAGGCCGTCGCCACCAGCAGTTCCTCGGCGTTGTTGGGCGGCTTCAGCCCGTCGCTGCGACCCGCGAAGTAGCGCTCGGCGAGCATGGCGGCGGAGACGTGCCGCGCCTGCTTGAAGCCGGCCTCGCGCGCCAGCGCCAGCATCTCCTGCGGCGTGAAGAAGCTGATGAAGGGCGTGCCGCTGGCACGCGCGCCCTCTGCCGCGCGTTCGAGACCCGGGCGGACCTCGGGGTCGGCCATCTCGAGCGGCAGCAGGAAGCTCATGGCGAAGGTCGAGCCCGGGGCCAGCGCCGCCACCTGGCGCAGCGTAGCCATGATCGCTTCCCGGCTGAGGTACATGCTGACGCCGGTCGAGACCACCACGGCGGGCCTTGCCGCGTCGAACCCGGCGGCCGCCAGCTTCTGCAGCCAGGCGTCCCCCGCCTCGAAGTCGACCGGCACCAGTCGCAGCCAATCGGGCACGCCGAGGCCGAGATCGACGAGGCGCCGGCGCTTCCACGCCTGCGGTCCGGGCCGGTCGACCTCGAACACGCGGAGGTGCGAGGCGATCTCGGGCCGGCGCTGGGCGAAGGTGTCGAGGCCGGCGCCGAGGACGACGTATTGCCCGATGCCCTGCCCCGTCTGCTCGGCCACGAGATCCTCGATGAAGCGGGCGCGGCCCACGATCGACGCGCGAAAGGCCTTGATGAATTGTGGATTCATGTCGGGCCGCTCGCGCCAGCCCGCATCGGGCGCCGCCAGCGCGAGCCCGATCCTGTCCTCCAGCACGTGCGGCGGCGGATCGACTTCGACATGCAGCGCGCGCCACAGGGCGACGCGGACGGCGGTGCTGTCGGGCAGGGGTTCGGGATGATCAGCCATGCTGTTGGCTCGTGAGGTCAATTTGACTGTAGTATTGACTATATTAAACCAACGTTATAATGTGCGCCTGTTGCGTTGCGCACCCGCGTTCCCGCTCTATGCATCGTTTATCCGATCGTGCGCCGGACCGCTCCAGCCCTGGGGCCGGTCATCCCGTCCGGCTGCGTTCAGCCGGACGGGAGCGATGGTCTTTTGTAAGGGGCAGTCCAGCGAGGGGGTCAGCAAAAAATGCATTAAATGCAGAAAATCAAGAAGCGGCGTAAATTCAATGGCTTGGCGGACATCGGTCTAGCTGCAGAAATTAGCAAAAAATGCAGAAATTCACGAGCGAGGCGACTGCAGTGCATGCACTGAAAACTCACTTGAGCGGCCCGGCGGTGCGGCGCGACATCAGATAGCCCACCAGCAGGTGCGTGACCTCGTCGATGAAGTGGTCGCGGTCGCCGTCGAGCGCAGCGGGCTTGTTGATGACGAACTGATGGGTCAGCGCTTCCACCGTGGTCACGAGAATGGAGGTCGCGGCATCGAGGTCCTTGGTCGAGATCTCCCGGCGGCGCTTTTCCAGGTAGGTCCGGACCAGCTGGAAGGTTTCCCGTTCGAGGGCCTCGATCTCGGCGAGCTGGCCCATGCGCGGGACCTGTTCGGCGAAGATGCGATGCAAGGTGGGATCGACCAGATGGGCGTCCAGCGCCGCCGTCACCATCGCACGAACCGCCGCCGGCAGGTCGAGCGAGGCGACCTCCTCCAGCGCATCGCGCACCAGCTGGAGGATCTCCCGATTGTGGCGCGCGACCAGCGCCGCCACCAGCGCCTCCTTGTTGGGGAAGTACTGATAGAGCGAGCCGACGCTCACGCCCGCGGTCGCGGCAATGCGGTTGGTGCTGGCGCGATCGTATCCCACCTTCGTGAGAACGCGAGCGGTCGCGTCAAGCAGCGCCTCCACCGTCGCCCGGGAGCGCTCCTGGGACGCGGATTTTCGCGGGATTGTCGGGATCGCGCGCGCCATGAAGCGCCCTCTGCCAATGCGAGTAGACAATGCGAGTCATAGCTCGCAAATTCAGGACAGGCAACGAGGATGATGAAAGGCACCCGTCATGTTCACCCTCCCCTACCGCACCCTGGTCCACTACAAGCGTTGGGCGACCAACGGCCTGAATTCGGTCATCGCCGAGAATCTCGAGCGCATTCCCGACGACGACCGCATCCTGATCCGCCGGCTGCTCGACCACATCCAGGCTGTCGACGAGATCTTCAGTCACAATCTCGAAGCCCGACCGCACGGCCATCAGGCGCCGCGCTCGGCCGAGCTTCCCTCCTTCGACGCGCTGGCAAGCCGGGCGCGCGCAACCGGTGACTGGTATGCCGACTATGCCGATGCGCTGCAGCCGGACGAGGTCGACGAGCCGATCGCCTTCTCCTTCTCGAACGGCGAGCCCGCCCGCATGACGCGCGGCGAGATGCTGCTGCACGTCGCCATGCACGCCGCCGGCCATCGCGGCCAGGTCGCTCTCCTGCTTCAGAAGAACGGCATCGTGCCCTGGCCGGACCGCATCACGGACTTCCTCCGGGCCGAGGATGACAGTCCGCTGCCAGGGGCGCAGCTACAGGCGGCGTCCGCCTATCAGTAGCCGCCGCCGTAATAATAGTCGCGCCGCGGCGTGGTCGCGGCGCCGACGGCCGCACCGCCAAGGCCGCCGACCACAGCGCCGCCCACCGGGTGGCCTACTGTCGAGCCGACCACCGCGCCGCTCGCCGCGCCGATGGCGCCGCCTGTGACCGCGCGCTGACCGGGAGTCTCGCCGCAAGCGGCCGTCAGCATCGACAGCACCGACGCGATGACGACCAGGGTTGCCGTACGGGACATGCGAATCTCCTTCAAGCCATTGTCGTAGAGGCAACGGCCCGCGCAGCAGCCGGTTGCTCACCGTGTGCATCCGCCGCCAATGGACAGAGCGCAGTCACAGCCCGCGGGCGCTATGATGCTCCGCAACCCCAGAGGAGGTCGCCATGACGAGCTATGATGCGGTCATCGTCGGAACCGGGCAGGCCGGCCCTGCCCTGGCGCGGCGCCTGGCGGGCACGGGCATGAAGGTGGCGATCGTCGAGCGCGGCCGTTTCGGCGGGACCTGCGTCAACACCGGCTGCACGCCGACCAAGACGCTGGTCGCCAGCGCCTATGCTGCGCACGTGGCGCGCCGCGGCGCCGATTACGGCTTCAGCGCCGGCGAGATCAAGGTCGACATGAAGCGCGTCAAGGCGCGCAAGGACGAGATCGCCGGCGCCTCGACCCGCGGCGTCGAGCGCTCGCTGCGCAAGCTGGAGAACTGCACGGTCTACACCGGACATGCGCGGCTGCGCTCCGCGCGCGAGGTCGAGGTCGGCAACGAGGTCCTGCAGTCGGAGAAGATCTTCCTCAATGTCGGCGGCCGCGCCACGACGTCGGGCATTTCCGGCCTCGACCACGTCCCCTTCCTCACCAACAGCTCGATGATGGATGTCGATTTCGTGCCGCGCCATCTGCTGGTCGTCGGCGGCAGCTACATCGGGCTGGAGTTCGGCCAGATGTATCGCCGCTTCGGCAGTGAGGTCACGATCGTCGAGATGGGCCCGCGCCTCATCGGCCGCGAGGACGAGGATGTCTCGACGGCGGTCGCTGCCTTCCTGGGCCGCGAAGGCATCGCGGTGCGCACCGGCGCCAAGTGCCTGCGCGCCGCCAGGCGCGGCGACGAGATCGTCCTGGGGCTGGACTGTGCCGAGGGTGCGCCCGAGGTGACGGGATCGCATCTCCTCGTCGCCATTGGCCGGCGGCCCAACACCGATGACCTCGGCCTCGAGCGCGCCGGGGTGAAGACCAACGAGCGCGGCTACATCGAGGTCGACGACGAGCTAAGGACCAGCGTGCCCGGCATCTGGGCGCTGGGCGACTGCAACGGCCGCGGCGCCTTCACCCACACCGCGTGGAACGACTACGAGATCGTCGCCGCCAACCTGCTCGACGGCGGGAAGCGGCGCGTCAGCGATCGCATAACCGCCTATGCGCTCTACACCGACCCACCGCTGGGCCGGGCCGGCCTGACGGAGGCCGAAGTACGCAAGCGCGGCCGCCGCGCCCTGGTCACCCGGGCCGACATGGCGGACGTCTCGCGTGCCTATGAGAAAGGCGAGACTGAAGGCTTCATGAAGATCCTGGTCGACGCCGAGTCGAAGGAAATCCTGGGCGCCTCGTTCCTCGGCCAGAGCGGCGACGAGGCGATCCATTGCGTGCTCGACACGATGTACGCTCACGCGCCCTACACCACACTGCAGCGCGCGGTGCACATCCACCCCACGATCTCGGAGTGGATTCCGACGATGCTGGGCGACCTCGAGCCGCTCCCCGCAGGATAGATCAAGCCCTCTTGCCGGGGCGCGCGGCGACCGGTGCGCGACGCCGCTCGCGCTTGCCGCGCGCGATCTCCGTCGCCAGGGCGTCCAGCTTCGGCTCCCAGAAGCGTCTGAACTGGCTGAGCCACGCATCCACCATCTGAAGCCCCGCCGCATCCACCGAATAGAGGCGTCTCTGGGCGTCCGCTCGGACCCGGGCAAAGCCGCTCTCGCGCAGCACCTTGAGATGCTGCGACACCGCAGCCTGCGTGATCCCGAACTCGGTCCCGATCGCCTCCACGACTTCGCCGGAGGCCATCTCTCCCGAACCGAGCAGCTCGAGGATGCGCCGGCGCACCGGATCGGACAGAACTTCGAAGACGTGCATCAGGCTCCTGTGCCGGGGTGCGCGACGTCGGTCGGCGTCTCGCCGAGATAGAAGGCGATCGTCCGGTCCGACCGCTCCTTTGCCAAAGCCGGCTCTACTCCGCTCGCGACATGCGCCATCCGCCACGCCTCCCCGCTCTCCCTCATGAACGCCTTGCCGTTCGGCGAACCCATCCAGGCCTCGGCCGTCGCATGATCGACCGACGCCCCGGTAGCTAGGTATCGCGCCAGTCCGATGAGCGCGAGGTCCCAGCCGATGCCCACGGCGCCCGGGCCGAACTGGTTCCAATGATCCTCGATGAGGGCGGTATGTTCCAGCGTCAGCCGCGCCTTGCCGCGTTCTGCCGCCAGCCTGACGTCGATCCAGCTCGTGCCGCCGCCGAATTCCCAGGTCGCGGCGAAATGGGTCGGCGGCGTGCACGCCGTTATCGTCCCGCCGGCATTCCCCCGGAGCTGGTAGCGTCCGCCCAGGCTCAGGTCGCCCTCGACCGGCAGGAACCATCGCGGCAGGCGTTCGCTGCTGGTGAGCGCGTCCCACAGGTCATCGACGCTGGTGTCGTAAAGCCGTGTCAGGGTCACCGCGCTCGCGGGCTTCCCGTCCTTCTCGAAATTGCGCACCGCGCGCGTGACAAGTCCCAGCACTCCAGCGACGTCGTCGATCTGCATCCGCTTTCCCTCCTGCTGCGAGGAGGAATATCGCCTTACACTTATATAAGTCAATACTTGTATACGGTGCGCAAAATATCGCGTTTGATCGGCACATCGAGGCGCGGCACAGTCGATGGATGGTACAGTTCAAGAATTGGTTCGCTCGGGCGATAGTTTGGACTCTCTCGATCGGCCTCTGCCAGGCCGGTCTGGCGCAGCAAGCGCCTCCGCCCCAAGCCGGGACGACGCTCTTCGAGAATGTCCGCATCTTCGACGGCAGGAGCGCCGCCCTCTCCGCTCCCGCCAATGTCCTGGTACGCGGCAACAAGATAGTAAGGATCGCGACGCAGCCCATCCCCGTCGATCGCCGCGCGGACACGCGCATCATCGACGGCGGCGGCCGGACCCTGATGCCGGGCCTCATCGACGCGCATTGGCACGCGATGCTGATCCGGACGACCCCCGAATCGATGACGGGCGATGTCGGCTACAACACTCTTTTGGCCGGTGAGGAGGCGACCGATACGCTGATGCGCGGCTTCACCACCGTCCGCGACGTGGGCGGACCGGTCTTCGGCCTCAAGCGCGCGATCGACGAGGGCGTCGTGCGGGGCCCACGCATCTTTCCGTCCGGCGCCATGCTCACGGTCACGAGCGGACACGGGGATTTTCGCTCGCCCTCCGATCTGCCGAGAGCGTTCGGCACGCTCAGTCGCCAGGAGCAGGTCGGCGGCAGCATGGTCGTCGACAGCCCGGACGAGATGCGCACGCGGGCGCGCGAGCAGCTCATGCAGGGCGCATCGCAGATCAAGGTGACGGCCGGCGGCGGCATCTCGTCGCCGCACAGCCCGCTCGACGTGACCACCTTCACCGAGGCCGAGCTGCGGGCGGCGGTCGAAGCGGCCGAGAACTGGGGCACCTACGTCGCCGCGCACGCCTTCATTCCGGAGGCGATCCGGCGATCGATCGCCGCCGGCGTGAAGAGCATCGAGCACGGTTTCCTGATGGATGAGGCGACCGCCAAGCTGATGGCCGACAAAGGGACATGGCTCAGCCTGCAGCCGCTTCCCGACGAGATGCGGCTGGGTCTCCCGGAGGGGTCGGTCCAGCGCGACAAGGCCGAGGAGGTCTGGCCCGGCATCGACAAGACCTATGAGCTCGCGAAGAAGTACAAGCTCAAGACGGCGTGGGGCACCGACGTGCTGTTTTCGCGGGCGCTCGCGCAACGCCAGGGCGCCATCCTGGCGTCGCTCGTCCGCTGGTACACGCCCGCCGAAGCGCTCGCCATGGCGACCGGCACCAACGCCGAGTTGCTGGCGCTGTCGGGAAGGCGCAATCCCTATCCCGGCAAGCTCGGCGTCGTCGAGGAAGGCGCGCTCGCCGACCTGCTGCTGGTCGACGGCAATCCGCTGGAGAACATCGGGCTCGTCGCCGACCCTCAAAAGAACTTCCTGGTCATCATGAAGGACGGCGGGATCTACAAGAACACGCTGTCCAGATGACCCGTGGCTAGCGCTGGACGATCGGCGGCACCTGCAGGATCGTCGCCTCTGCGCCGTTGCGATGGACGATGCCTTCCACCTGGACGCGGGCCCGGGCATCGGAAAGCTGACCGAGCACTGTCGCGCGGGGCACATAGGGCTCCGGCATGTTGGCGCCGTAGCCGGCATTGAAGCCCGCATAATCGCGCCAATCCGTGAGAACGTTGTTGGTCCGGATGATCGACTCCGACGTGAAGCCTGCAACGTCGATCAGGCTGTTGAGCCGCTCCCATGCGTTCCGGGTCTGGCGCTCGACGTCACCGGCCTCGGCCGCGTCCGTCGAAAGACCGATCTGACCACCGAGGAACAGGAGGTCACCCGCCAGAACGGCGGGTGCCGCCCTGCCAGGCGTCAGTGGCGCGAGCTTGCTGCCCAGTCGCTGGCCGCCGCCCGACGTCGCGATCGATTCGATCGTGAGGCGGAAATCCGGACTTTCCAGGGGAGCTCCGACGACCGTCCAGGTCGGCAGCGACTCGCCGAAGAATTGACGGAATTCGTTCTCGACCACAGGCAGTTCGCGGAGATCCGCGATCGTGACGTGGACGCTGCAGACGTCGCCGGACGACAGCCCGGCGGCCGCGAGCATCCTTTCGAGATTGCGCAATGCCGCGATCGTCTGCTCACGGCCCGTCGACGCCGCTGCCCTGCCATCGGCACCGACGGGACACGCCGTTGCATAGTGGAAGCCGTCGCACAGCACTCCCGCGGGCGCGCATCCCGGCAGCACCGGCAATCCCTCGGCTTCGAGCACCCGAGCTTCTCCGTCAACGACGGCGACGGCATCGAGCTCGACGGCGGCCTGGGGCAGCGGAAAGTCCCATGAGCCGATCACCGTATGCGCCGGCCTGATCGCCGAGAAAAGCCGGCCGTACGCCTCCTGGTACTTTCCGATATCCCGCGGGAAGCTGACGTAGGTCTTGAGGCGCACCACATCGGACAGGCGCGCCCCCATGAGGTCGAGTTCCGTCGCGAGATTGTCGAACATCCGATCGATCTGCGCGGCGACGTCGATGCGGCCCACACTGTCGCCCGCGAGCCTGAGGCCGGGAAACACGCCCGCCACCGCCCCGATATGCACCAGGTTGCCCACCCTCGAGGCATGCGAGAAATGCGCGATCGGCCGCATCAACCGGTCGGTGAGTATGACCTTCTTCGACATCGACGGACTCAGATGACGAGCTCGGTGGACACCCCGCGCACATCCATCTCGTAGTCGAGATCCTGAACCGGCGGACGGGCGAAGTGCCAGCTCAGGCCGTTGGACGACGCGCCGCGGCCGACGATCTCCCGCTCGAGAAACGGATGGACGTCGTACACCGTGTAGAGGTGCGTGCCGGTGTTGTCGGCCCATGTCACGCCGAGCATGGCCATGCGACGCTCCATTTCGCCCAGCACCCACCGGGCCTTCTCCGCCAGGCCTTCGACCGAGCGATCGCCGAGCCGAATCGCATGGTCGCGATAGTTGCCCTTGCCTTCGGGAGCCTCGCCGCTGCCGGAGACGACGAAGCCGCCCGGCGCCCCCGCCGTCCTGGCGCGCGTGTAGGAAAAGGCGTAGAGGGTGACCTTGTCGGGCGGCGCGACCTGCGGACAGACGTTGGTGCGCGCCACCGGATTCACGCCGTCGCGCATCAGGCCCCAGCGCTCGAGCCAGCCGACATATTCGCGATTGAAGGCCGTGAAGCCCGCTTCCGTGAACGGCGCCGGCGACCGGAGCTCGCACGAGCAGAACGCAGCCAGCGGACGCTGCACCGCCGTGAGGTGAGCCTCGACGGCGGGAAAGGCCTGTGCCAGGGGAAGCGGCTCACGAAAGCGCACGCGCGCGATCTCGAAGCCGTCACCCGCCCTCACACCCGCTGAATACTGGAACACTCCTGGAATGAATTGATAGTTGCCAGCGTCAAACGAAAGCAGGTTTGTCATCCTATCCATCGACTGTCAGGGGTGATGTTTCCGGGCACAGGCATCCAGCTCATGTCGACTGGATGATCTTGATGAGCTCGGCAGCGCCGGGCGTCGCCTTGCCGAAGGCCTCCCATACCGGCCGGCTCGCCTCGACCCACTTCGGCCGGTCGGTGAGCTCGAAGAACTGCATGCCGTTCTTCTTCGCTTCCTCGAGGGCGCTCGCCGCGCGCTCCTCGAACACCTTGCGCTCGTGCACGGCCGCCTCCTGGGCGGTCTCGGCGAGGACCTTCTGGAAATCCGCCGGCAACGCGTCGAAGTACGTCTTCGACATGATCACGGGGCGCGGCTCGACCACGTAGCTGGACCAGGTGAAGAGCTTGACGACTTCATACAGCCGCGCCGAGGTCACGGTCAGCAGGTCGTTCGCCGTGCCGTCGACCGTGCCCTGCTGGAGCGCGGTGTAGATCTCCGGATAGGGAAGCGGCGTCGGCACCGCCCCGAGGGCGCGGAAGCCGTCGATGAGGGCCTTGTTCTGGATAACGCGGATCTTCAGGCCCTTGATGTCCGACAGGCCGCGGATGGTCGTCCGGCGCGTCTGGAAATGTTGGTCGCCCGCGCTGTAGTAGGCCAGGACCTTGAAGCCCTTGGCAGCCGCCTGCTCGGCCAGCTTGGCCCCGAGCGCGCCGTCGGCGAGGCTGTACATGTGCTTGAGATCGCGGATGAGGAACGGCAGCTCCACGACGTTGTAAGCCGGAACGAACCCGGCCCATGCGCCTGCACCGATACCGACCTGGATCGAGCCGGCGAGGATGCCCTCGTTGACCGTGCGCTCGTCACCGAGCTGCGCGGTGTGGAAGACCTGGAAGTCGACATCGCCGCCGGTGCGGCTCTCGACCGCCTTCTTCCAGTACCTCAGCCCGTCCACATAGGGGAACGACTCGGCCGTTATCGTCGCCGCCTTGATCGTGATCTTCTTCGGCAGCTTGACGATCGCCGGCTGTGCAAGCGCGGCGCGCGATGCCAGCATCAGGGCGGCCGTGCCCGCGGCGGATCCGCTCAGAAATCGACGGCGATTTGCATGAAAGATTTTGCGCTCGGTCATTGTTCCATCCTCCGGGGCGGCCCTCAGCCAAAGACGAGATGCGGGATTACAAGCGTGAGCCAGGGAAAGAGCATCAGGATGACCAGCCCCAGAGCGAGCACGATCGTGTAGGGCATCATCGCCTTGAACGTCTGCTCCGCGGTGAGATTGGCGAACGAGCTCGCGATGTAGAGGCCGATGCCGATCGGCGGCAGGAACAGGCCGAGACCGGTCGCCGCGACCACGACGATCGAGTAGTGCAGCGGGTCGATGTGAAACTGGGCGGCGATCGGCAGGAAGATCGGCAGGCAGATGATGATCGCGGGCAGCCCTTCCAGCACCGCTGCGAGCACCGTGAGGATCGCGATGCTGAGAATGAAGAAGATCATCGGCGACGACGAAACTTCCAGCATCAGGTGCGCAAGCTGTGCCGGCACCTGCTCGAAGGCGAGGATCCAGGAGAAGCTCGAGGCGGCGCCCACCATGAAGATCACGACACCGCTGGTCACCGCGCTGTCGACGAAGATCTTCGGCAGCTGGCTCCAGCGGATCTCCTTGTAGACGAACACGCCGATAACGAACGCATAGGCGACGGCGAGCACCGCCGCTTCCGTCGGGTCGGCCATCCCGCTCAGGATCGCCCCGAACACGATGATGGGCATCATCAGCGGCACGAGCGCGGCGACGAACGCCCGTCCCCTCTCCTTCCAGGTCGCCCGCCTGTCGCCACCGATGCCGTCGCGACGCGCCTGAAAGTAGATCAGGAGAATCAAGGCGAGCGCCAGCACGGCCGCCGGCACGAAGCCCGCCAGGAACAACGCGCCCACCGAGAGGCCGGCGATCTGCGCGATGACGACCATGACGAGGCAGGGCGGTATGAGGATGCCCATGGCGGACGATGCCGATACGATCGCCACCGCGCGATCGGGCTTGAAGCCCATCCGCTTCAGGGAGGGGATCATCAGCGAGCCGATGGCCGACACATCGGCGACCGTCGAGCCGGAGATCCCGGAGAAGAAGGCCTCCGCCACGACGACGGCCATGCCGAGCCCGCCGCGGATGTGTCCGACCAGGGCGCGCGCGAGGTCCACGAGGCGGGCCGATATGCCGCCCGTCTCCATCAGGGCGCCGGCCAGGATGAACAGCGGAATGGCCAGCAGAACGAACGAATCGGCGCCGGCGAATATGCGTTGCGGGACGACCAGCAGCGGCGCCGTGTCGCCGATCATCAGGCCCAGCGCGGCGGCGGCGGCGATCGCGAACGCCACCGGCGTCGTCAGGACCAGCATGATTGTGAAAGCGACGACCATGACCGCTATCGCCATCAGACGGGCCCTTCCAAGTTCTCAGCCGACTGCGCCGGATGGGTGGCATGCGGATCGTGCGCGGTGCTCTGCAGAGGCGTCGACCTGCCGCGGATGACGTTCCACAGATGCTCGAGCGCAAAGATGAACATGATGGCGCCGCACACCGGAACGATCGAATAGAGGTATCCCATCTGCCATTCCATGGTCGGCGAGGTCTGCGCCCAACTGACCTGGGTGATGGCGATGCCGTAGCGGAACAGGATCGCCGACACGGCGAGCACGACCAGGATGGCGAAGATCTGGACGGCGACGAGGCCGCGGGGCGACATCCACTTCGTCGCGATCAGAAGGCGGAAGTGCCCCCACTCCTTCACCGCGGCGGCAGCCGCGACGAACGTTATCGCGATCAGCAGGAAGCGTGCCGCCTCCTCCGTCCAGCCGAGGCCGATATTGAAGAAATACCGCAGGATGACGTTCAGCAGCACGATGAGGACGATCGCCAGCAGCATCACGGCTGCGAGCGCGTGCAGGAATTTCTTGAGCCACTCGGTCAAATTCGAACTCTCTCGGCCCCCGGCTTCCGTCTTCTTTGTGCAAGCAAACAGAATGCCTGGGGCAGTTCTCGACAAGATCAATTTTGACGACAAAGCGTTGCATTTTCGGCAACAGACGTGCCTGTTGTTGCAATGCGATGGCTTGGTCCCTAGCGTTCTGGAAATCAGAATGCGAGGGAGCCCCATGTCACTGACATCCTTGCGGTACTTCAACGAGGTCGTCCGCGCCGGCTCGATCCGCGAAGCCGCCGATCGCCTCCACATCGCCCCCTCGGCACTGAGCCGACAGATGCGGAACCTCGAAGTCACGTTCGGACTGCCCCTGTTCGAGCGCCACGCCCGTGGCGTCGTGCCCACCTCCGCCGGCGAGCTGTATGCCCGCTATGCCCGGGCGGCGCTGCTCGACGAGGAACGCATCAATTCCGAGATCGACGACCTCAAGGGCCTGCGGCGCGGCCATGTGCGCATCTGCTCGGTCGAGGGCGTCGTGGCCAACGGCCTCACCCATGCCATCGCCACCTTCCGCAAGCGCTTCCAGGGCGTCAGCATCAGCCTGGAGATCACCGGCACGGAGTCGGTGATCACCGCGGTGCGCAACGGCGATGCCGATATCGGCGTCGCCTTCACGTCCAGTCCCGAGGCCGACATCCAGCGCACGATGCGGCTCAAGGATCCGCTGTTCGCCATCATGATCGCGGGCTACCCGGCGGCCAAGCAGCGACGCCTCAGCTTCAGCGACACGCTGCAGTATCCGGTCGCCGTGCCGCGCAAGCATTTCGGCATTCGTACGCTGCTCGACACGCGCTGCCGCACCGCGCAGGTCACCCTCAACCCGACGCTCGAGACCAACTCGATCGAGGCGCTGCGCGGCTTCGCCCGCTCGGGCTGCGGCATCACCTACCTGCCGCGACTGACCGTCAAGCGCGAGATCGAGGCCGGCCAGGTCGTCGCCGTTCCCCTGACCGACCGCGAGCTGCAGCAGGCGACCGTCGATGTCTGTGTCCTCAAGGGACGCACCCTGCCGACAGCGACGGCCGGCTTCCTGAACCACCTGCACGCCACCCTGCCGACACTGCGCTGATCATCCGAACTGCGGGCGTCTTGCCCGCGGTCCGAATGAGCAGCCCTGTAGACCTAGAACGAGGGCGGCGTCGACACCCAGATGACCTCGGCGACCGCGCTGGAACTGTTGCGCCAGCGGTGGGGCAGCTCGCTGTCGAAGTACAGACTGTCGCCCTTGGAGAGCTCGTGCCACACCCCGCCGATCTCGACCTCCAGCCGGCCCTTCAGCACGATGACGGCATCCTCGCCGTTGTGGGAGAAGACCGGCCCGCTTTCCGCATGCGGCGGCGCCTTCAGCCACAGCACCGACATGCGGCGGCGCAGGTCGGGAGTCAGCATCTCGTATTCTATGCGCGAATCGGGGAACACGACGCGCTTTCGGCCGTCGCCCCGCACGAGCCCGATGCCGACGCCGCCCTTGCGCGTCTCGGCGCCGAACATCAGCGAGCCGGCCGGGATATCGAGCACATCGGCGATGCGCTTCAAGGCGCTGACCGAGGGCGACAGGAGATCGCGCTCGACCTGGCTCAGGAAGCTGATCGACAGCTCGGCCTTGTCCGCCAGGTCCTGCAGCACCATGCGTCGCTCGAGCCGCGCCTTGCGGATGATGTTGCCGAGGCTTCCCTGCCGCACCTTGACCGCCGCCTCGGGCTTGCGCGCGGCTTTCTTCTTCGTCGCTTCCGGCACGTTGCCTTCTCTCGTTCCGTCCGACACGCTGCCGTCCTAGCTGGCGCGGGCGGGTTGAATGCGGCCAAGGAAGGCCTGCTGGACAGCGTCCCCGGCCGCCAGCTCGGCCGACCGGCCCTCCAGTACCACCCGGCCCTCACGCAGGATATAGGCACGATGGCTCATCGCCAGAGAAACGGCCACGTTCTGCTCGATGAGCAGGATCGCCACGCCTTCACCGTTGATCCGTCGGATGGCGGCATCCACCTCGGCCCGCATGTGCGGCGACAGGCCGATGAAGGGCTCGTCCACCAGCAGCAGGCGGGGCTCGCTCATCAGGCCGCGCGCGATCGCGCACATCTGCTGCTCGCCGCCGGACAACGAGCCCGCCACCTGGCGGGTGCGCTCGCGCAGGCGGGGAAACAGCGCATAGGCCTTCTCGAGGC
>JAEZHS010000086.1 GCA_023436825.1 Pseudomonadota bacterium
CCTGGAGCCGGGCGTGCAGAGCTGCGAGGAGACGCTTGGCCTCGGCAGGGGTTCGTGCCGCGACAGCGGTTGGTTGCTGGTCACCATCCTGCGCCATCTCGGCTTCGCCGCGCGCTTCGCCTCGGGCTACCTGATCCAGCTCATGCCCGACGAGAAGCCGCTCGAAGGGCCGGAAGGCCCGACGCACGACTTCACCGACCTCCATGCCTGGTGCGAGGTCTACCTGCCGGGGGCAGGCTGGATTGGGCTCGACCCGACCTCGGGTCTGCTGACCGGCGAGGGCCACATCCCGCTCGCCTGCACGCCCGAACCGTCGAGTGCCGCGCCGATCGAGGGCGCGGTCGCCGAGAGCGAGGTCGCCTTCTCCTACGACATGAAGGTGACGCGCGTACGCGAGACACCGCGCACCACCAAACCCTACAACGACGAGCAATGGGCCGGGCTCCTGGCCGTCGGCGAGGTGATCGAGAGCGACATCGGCAAGCACGACCTGCGTCTGACCATGGGCGGCGAGCCGACCTTCGTGTCGATCGACGACATGGACGGCGCGGAATGGAACACCGAGGCTCTGGGACCGGAGAAGCGGCGCAAGGCGGGCGTGCTGTTCCGCAAGCTCGCCGACCGCTTCGCGGCGGGTCCGTTGCTGCATTTCGGCCAGGGCAAGTGGTATCCCGGCGAGCAATTGCCGCGCTGGGCCCTCACCTGCCATTGGCGCAAGGACGGCGAAGCGATCTGGCGCGACCGGCATCTCTATGCGCTGGAGGACAAGCCGACGGGCGCCACACCGGAAATGGCGCAGCGCTTTGCGATTGCCTTCGCGCAACGCCTGCAACTCGATCCCAGCTATCTCTTCGGCGCCTTCGAGGACACCTGGTACTACCTGTGGCGCGAGCGGCGGCTGCCGAGCAACGTCACGGTCGACCAGGCCAAGGTGAAGGATCCGCTGGAACGCGAGCGCCTGGCGCGCGTGTTCGAGAAAGGGCTGGAGAGCGCCGTCGGCACCGTGTTGCCGATTCAGCGCGAACATAACGGCCGCGGCCGCTGGCGCAGCGGGCCGTGGTTCCTGCGCTCGGAGAAGTGCTACCTGATCCCCGGAGATTCTCCGCTCGGCTACCGCCTGCCGCTCGATTCGTTGCCGTGGGCCGCGCCGGCCGACCTCGACTTCATGGTCGAGCCCGACCCGATGGTGTCGCATCCCGCGCTGCCGCCGCTCGATGCCTTTCGCCGTGCCCCGATGCTGCGCCGTCAGGAACGCGGGGTGCCCGACGACGCCAACGGCGACGGTGAGGCGCGCCGCGACGCCTGGCGCCGCGCGTTGGCACCCGACCTCGGCGGGGGTCCGGGCGTCGGCCAGTCGGCCGGCAACATCGTGCGCACCGCCATCGCCTTCGAGCCACGCGACGGTCATCTCTTCGTCTTCATGCCGCCGACCGAGCGCACCGAGGACTATCTCGACCTCGTCACGGCGATCGAGGACACAGCCGAGGAGCTCGGCCAGCCGGTGTTCATCGAAGGCTATGGGCCGCCCGGCTCGGACCCGCGTCTGATCAATTTCAGCGTCACGCCCGACCCCGGCGTCATCGAGGTCAACATCCATCCGTCAATGAGCTGGCACGAGCTCGTGAAGAAGACCGAGATCGTCTACGAGGAAGCGCGCACCACACGGCTCGGCGCCCAGAAGTTCATGATCGACGGCCGCCACACCGGCACCGGCGGCGGCAATCACGTGACCCTGGGCGGACCGTCAGCAGCGGACTCCCCGCTGCTGCGGCGGCCCGACCTGCTGAAGAGCCTTCTGGGCTACTGGCTCAACCATCCTTCGCTGTCCTACCTGTTCTCCGGCCTGTTCATCGGCCCGACCAGCCAGCATCCGCGCGTCGACGAGGCGCGCAACGATGCGCTGCACGAGCTCGAGATCGCCTTCCGCCAGATCAAGTCCGGCCAGCAGGCGCCTCCCTGGCTGGTCGACCGCGTCTTCCGCAACATCCTGGTCGATGCCACCGGCAACACCCACCGCACCGAGTTCTGCATCGACAAGCTGTTCACGCCGGACTCGGCCTCGGGCCGGCGCGGTCTCCTGGAGATGCGGGCCTTCGAAATGCCGCCGCACTGGCGCATGAGCGTGGCCCAGCAGGCGTTGCTGCGCGGCCTGGTCGCCAAGTTCTGGGACCGGCCCTACGAGCGCACGCTGACGCGCTGGGGAACGCGCCTGCACGACGACTTCATGCTGCCGCACTTCGTCTGGCAGGATTTTTCGGACGTGCTGGCCGATCTCGCCGAAGCCGGCTACCGCTTCTCATCCGACTGGTTCGCGCCGCACTTCGAATTCCGCTTCCCCAAGGTCGGCGAGGTGGCGCAGCGCGGCATCGAACTCGAGCTGCGCCATGCGCTGGAACCCTGGCACGTGCTGGGCGAGGAGCCAGGCGGCGGCGGCACCGTGCGCTATGTCGATTCCTCGGTCGAGCGCCTGCAGGTCAAGGCCATTGGCCTGAACGAGCAGCGCCATGTCGTCTCCTGCAACGGCTGGCGCCTGCCGCTGCGCGCCACCGGCACGGTCGGCGAGTACGTCGCGGGCGTGCGCTATCGCGCCTGGCAGCCGCCCAATGCGCTGCATCCGACCATCGGCATCCATGCGCCGCTGGTGTTCGACATCTACGATTCCTGGAACGGCCGGTCCCTCGGCGGCTGCAGCTATCACGTGGCCCACCCCGGCGGCCGCAACTACGACCGCATGCCCGTCAACGCCAACGAGGCCGAGGCCCGCCGCCGCGCCCGCTTCTTCGCGATCGGCCATTCACCCGGCGAGATGGCAGAGCCGCGGCCGATCGACAATCCGGAGCATCCGCTGACATTGGATTTGAGAAGGGCTTAGGGGCCGCCTCTCGGCCTTCATGCTCCTCTCCCCTCCTTTGCGGGAGAGGCTGGGTGAGGGGGTGATGCAGGAGATAGCCTTCGCGGCTCACCCCCTCACCTAACCTTTCCCCCAAGGGGGAGAGGAACATGAAGGCAATGACGATGCCGGCGACGTCATGAGCCCCGGTAGACCCCGCCTCCGCCTCATGCGAATTTAGCCGCTCCTGTCACTTCTTCCGCGAGCCCATGGAGTCGTTGCGCGGCCTCTCATCCTCGCCGGCAAGCGCATATGACGAGCTGGTCACCGGCCAGAAGTCGATCCGCTATCACTGGCAAGGCATCTTAAGCGTCATCCGCGCGCTGCCCGGCGGGCTCGGCGAGCGCGTCGAGAGCGCACGCCGCCAGCTCGAGGAATCCGGCGCCACGGTCAACCTGCTGGACGACCGCGGCGCGTCGCGCTGGATGTTCGATCCGCTGCCCTTCGTCATCACGCCCGACGAATGGTCGGAGATCGAAAGCGGCGTCATCCAGCGCGCCCGACTGCTCGATGCCGCGCTGGCCGATCTCTACGGCCCGCAGACCCTGCTGAAGGACCGTCTGCTGCCGCCGATGCTGGTCCACGCCAACCGGCACTTCCAGCGGCCCTGCCGCGTCACCGACGGCAAGGCGCCGACGCGCTACCTCTCCCACTACGCCGTCGACCTGGTGCGGTTGAGCAACGGCCGCTGGCACGTGCTGGCCGATCACACCGAGGTGCCGTCGGGCATCGGCTATGCCATCGAGATGCGGCGCGTGCTGGCGAGAAGCCTGCCCGAGGCGTTCCGCTCCATCCCGGTGCGTCACCTGCGGCCGTTCATCGATCGCTGGCACGATTCGCTACTCGCCATGGCGCCAGCCGGCCTGGCGCAACCCAACATGGCGGTGCTGACGCCGGGCTCGCTGTCGTCGACCTACTTCGAGCATGTCTATCTCTCGCGCATGCTCGGCGTGCCGCTGGTCGAGGGCGGTGACCTGGTGACGCGCGGCGACGAGGTCTCGATCAAGACCCTGGCCGGCCTGCGGCCGGTGCACGTCCTCCTGCGCCGCCTCGACAGCGCGTTCGCCGATCCACTCGAATTGCGCGCCGATTCCGCGCTCGGCATCACCGGCCTGGTCGAGACCACGCGCGAGGGCACGATCGCGCTCGCCAATGCGCTGGGCTCGGGCCTGGTCGAGACGCCGGCCATGATGCCGTTCCTCGAGCGGCTGAGCGAACGGCTGCTCGGTCAGCCGCTTCAGCTGCCGTCGCTCGACGTGTGGTGGCTGGGCGAACCCGCCGCGCTCAGCTTCGCGCTGGCCAATCTCGACCTGATGATCATACGGCCCTGCCTGGAGGCCGATCGCGAGCCGATCATCGTCGGCATGCTGGAGCCGGCGCAGCGCAGGGCACTGGAGGAGCGCATCCGCGCCCAGCCGGGCCACTTCGTGGCGCAATATCCGGTGACGCCCTCGCTCAGCCCGAAATGGGACGGCAGCAACCTGGCGCCGGCCGCCATGGTGCTGCGCGTGTTCGTCGGCGCCGAGGGCTCCTCCTATCGCGTGTTGCCGGGCGGCCTGGCGCGCGAGCCGCTGGGCGACACCTGCCTGCGCTCGCTCGGCCGTCTCAACGGCACGCTGAAGGATGTCTGGGTTCTGGCCGAGGACGCGGCCGACGTACAGCTTCCCTCGTCGCGGCGTTTCCACCAGCTTTCGGTCGAGCGCGGCGGGGCGGACCTGCAAAGCCGCGTCGCCGACAATCTCTTCTGGCTCGGCCGCTACATCGAGCGTCTCGACAGCGACGCCCGCCTGCTGCGCACCACGGCGACCAAGATGGCGACCGGCGCGGTGAGCCCGCGCGATGCCGTCGAATTGCGCCTGCTCGGCCGCCTGCTGAGCGAGGCCAATCTGATGGATCAGGCGGCCGCCCTGTCGGCGCCGGAGAACGCCGCCTTCCAGCAGGGACTCACCGCCGTCGCCGCCGACAATCGCGGCCTCATCACCGTGCTTGATTCGATCCAACGCCTGACCAGCTCAATGCGCGAACGCTTTTCGGTCGACATGATCACGGCGGCCGGCCCGGTGATGGCCGGGGTCCGCCAGCGCCTGCTGGCCACGCGCGGCCAGCTCGATCCGTTGCTCGCCGCGCTCGACGAGATCGTGCAGTTCGTGGCCATCCTGTCGGGCCTCGCCCAGGAGAACATGACGCGCGGCACGGGTTGGCGTTTCCTCGACCTCGGACGGCGGCTGGAACGCGCACAGTTCGTGGTGACTGGCGCGCTCGGACCGTTCGCCCATTCGCCGATCGACTGGGAGGCGGCGATGTGGGTGGCGCTGGAACTCTGCGACAGCACCATCACCTACCGCACGCGCTATCTCGGCCAGCTCCAGCCGGCGCCGGTGCTCGACCTCGTGATGCTCGACGACAGCAACCCGCGCTCGCTCGCCTTCCAGCTGCGCGCCATCGAAGGCCATCTCGATTATCTCGCGCGCGTCTCGGGCGTGCGCGTGGCGGCGCTGCCGCCGGCGCTCGATCACGACCTCGCCGCCGCCGTGAAGCAGTTCGCCGGCGACGAGCAGGTGTGGCGCCACGAAGGCCTGGCCCTTGCCCTGTTGCGCGATCTCGCCGTCGAAACCGACCACCGGCTCGACGGCCTCTCCGAGGCGATCACCAGGGCCTACTTCTCCCACGTCCCGGCGGCGCAGGCCGTCGGCCTGTCGACGGCATAGGAGAAGCGGCATGAAGTACCAGCTTTCCCATCGCACGTCGTACACCTACGCCAGCACCGTAGATTCGGCACAGCATATCGCCCATCTGCGCGCCCGCTCCTTTCCCGGCCAGACGGTCGGCGCGATCAGCATCGAGACCAACCCCATCCCGGCATTGGCGGTTCAGCACATCGACCATTTCGGCAACAACATCGACATCTATCGCCTCGACAAGCCGCACAACCGCTTCGACATAGAGGTGCGCGCGGCAATCGACGTGCGCTTCCCCGACCCGCCGCCGGCCGCCTCGACGCCACCCTGGGAAGACGTGCGAGCGGCTCTCGACGGCAACGGCTTTCCGGTCTCGGTCGAAGCGAGCGAGTTCGTTCACGAATCGCCGCTGGTTCCGGCCGTCGAGGCACTGAAGGCCTATGGCGCCCAATCGCTGCCCCCGGGCCGCCCGATCCTCGAAGCGGCGCGCGAGCTCACCTCGCGCATCAGGAAGGACTTCGAATACCATCCCGGCGCCACCGACATCAGCACGCCATTGGCCGAGGTCTTCGCC
>JAEZHS010000679.1 GCA_023436825.1 Pseudomonadota bacterium
GATCGTGCCAGAAGTAGGTGCCGTAGGCACCGCCCCAGTAGTAGTCGTTGGGCGAGCCGGGCAACGGATTGCGGCCCTGTTCGGTGCGCACGGCGAAGCCGAGGCCGAAGCCCTGCCCCATGCGTGCGGAGGGCTCCAGCGCCTCAAAGCGCCACATGTCGGCGCCCATCTTGACGTCGGGCGGGAGCGCGTCGGCCGTCATCAGGTCGATGCTCTTGCGCGACAGCAGCCGCACGCCGTCGAGCTGGCCGCCATTGGCGAACATCTGCAGGAAGCGCGCATAGTCCGCCGCGGTCGACACCATGCCGCCGCCGCCCGACCGCCAAGTGAACTTCTCGCTGACGTCAGGGATCGAGGGTAGCTCGTTCTTGGGCCCCTCCTTCATCGGCCTGGCGCCGCGCGCCTTCTTGTCGGCGCCAACCTCGAAGCCGGTATCGCCCATCTTGAGCGGCTTGGTGATGCGCTCCTCGATGAACTTGTCGAGCGGCATGCCCGAGGCGACCTCGACGACGCGGCCCAGCACGTCGGTCGACATGGAGTATTCCCAGGTCGTGCCCGGCTGGTACATCAGCGACAGCTTGGCAAGCTTGTCGGCCATCTCGGCCGTGGTCTGGCTGCGGTCGTTGACGTTCATGTCGAGATAGGACTGCTTGATCTGGTTGGCGCCCGGCGCGCCGTAGGTCAGGCCCGAGGTGTGGCGCATCAGGTCCTGCACGGTCATCGGCCGGACCTGCGGCTCCTGCACGTATTCGACGGTGCCGTCCTCCTTCTTCTTCTCGACGGCGACCTTGGTGTTGGCGAAGCCCGGGATGTAGCGCGACACCGGGTCGGCGAGCGTGAGCTTGCCCTCCTCCATCAGCATCATGGCGGCGACGCTGACGATCGGCTTGGTCATCGAGGCGATGCGGAAGATGGTGTCGTTGGTCATCGGCACCTTGGCTTCCTTGTCGCGGAAGCCGAAGGAATCGAACATCACCAGCTTGCCGTTGCGCGCGATCAGGACGACGGCGCCCGGCAGCTCGTTGTTCTTCACGCCCTCCTCGATGCGGTCCGACAGGCGCTTCAACCGCGTGGCGACGAAGCCGACCTCCTCCGGAGACTGGGCCTTGGGAATACCCTGGGCGACGGCCGGCAAGGCGACGGAAACGGCCACTGCTACGGAACTGACCACGCGAACCAACGACATCTGGATCTCCTCCCGAACGGTTGGCGGCATCAAAGCAAAACCGCTGCGGCTTCGCGAGGCTCATCGGCGCATTTCATGTGCGACAGGCCCGCGGTCCCTGCTGCACTGCGGCGGGCCATCCCGGCCCGTCACAGGAACCGGCTGATGACCCGCGCGTTGCAGGCTTCGGGCAGGCCTGCCCATTGCGCTAATGATCTCCGCACCCCGTAGAACCCGCATCGCGGTAACAGCCCTGATCGTCCTCGCGTCCTGCAGTGGCGATCTGCCGAGCACGGCCTGGCGTGGTGGGCCGGGAGAACGAGGGTACAGCGCCGACGGATCGGCAACGCCACTCGTCGATGTGATCCGCGAACACAACATCGGAAGGCCGGACGCGACAGCGGCGCTTCCCCTCCTCGAGCAACTGCGGAGCGAAGTCGCGAAGAGTGATCCCAACGGGGCCTTCGCCGGGATCACCTACGACCTGACCAACGGCAACAGCCTGCCGTCGGGGTGGCTGGTGCAAAGCCCGAATCGCTGGGGACGTCGCGCCGCCGATCTTCCGTTCTATCCATTCGACTGCCGGGACTGCGAACGCGACATCATGCTGCCAGCCTGCCGCAGCGATGCCGATTGCCCGAACGGCGGCACCTGCGCACCGATCTGGCCGGCCCCGGCTGCCCCCCAGGTGAGGCGCCAAGCCTGCTTTGGCCATTCCGATGCGCTCATGCTGCTCGTGCGCGACCTGGTCGCCGGCGCCCGGTACAGCGTCGACATCGCAGCCCTGCAGCCCGTGCCGAACACTCGCTTTCTCGCGGCCTTGCGCGCCGGGTTGAGCGATCTCGCGGCGAGTGGCCGGCCGGTCACGATCCGCGTCATCGTCGGGCAGTATCCACCCGAGGGCGTCGATGCGGCGGCCCTCCTGTCGTCGCTCACCTCGGGGCTGACGCCGGATGGGCGGCTCAGCGTGAGCGTGGCGGCCATGCGCGCCTGCACCGCGGACGAGCCGTGCCGGAGCTTCTCCTGGCCGCACGCCAAGTTCATCGCGGTCGATGGCAGCGAGGCCCTGGTGGGCGGCCACAATCTCTGGTCCGAGGATTATCTGGTCGACAAGCCGGTGCATGACCTCTCCATGCGGCTCCGGGGACCTGCCGCCGCCAGCGCCTCGCGCTTCGCCGACCGGCTTTGGGAATTCGTCTGCAGCAACCTCGACAGGAAACCAGCCGTGCAGCTTGCCCGCTTCGCCGGCGCGGCGAGTGGGATGAGCGGAACGTGTCCCGCAACGCTGCACCCGCCCCCCACGGCCACGGCATCGGGCGGCGGCATGCCGGTGCTGGCCATCGGACGCCTGGGCGCCGGCATCACGGAGGACTTCGCCAACCAGAGCGAGCTCGCGCGTGACCTTGCCTTCGGCGCGGCGCGTTACACGATCCGCATGTCGCAACAGGATATCGGCTTCATTTTGGGCCGGTCCGACGCACTTTTCCCGGAGAGCACGCTCGATCGCCTGCTCGAATTCATGGAGCAGCGTCATGGCCACGTTTACATCGTGCTGTCCAACCGCGGCGCGTCGGGCAACACCGGTCTGAGCTATGCCAACGACGTCAGTTTCGCCGCCTTCGCACGCCACCTGCGCGACAGGGTGCAGAAGCAGATCGATGCCCGCGACCCCACGGCACGCTATGAGGTCAGGAAAGGCCCCGACCCCGTCAATGCCCTGCTGTGCACCCATCTCCATCTTGCGCCGTTGCGCTTCGGACCGGACGCATCGTGGCCGCATGGTGTGGCGATCGGCAATCATGCCAAGCTCTGGATGGTCGACGACCGGCTTTTCTACATCGGCTCGGACAATGTTTATCCGGTCAACCTCCAGGAATTCGGCTACATCTTCGACGATCGCCGGGCGGCCCGCGAAGTGCTCGATACCTATTGGAATCCGCTGTGGCAATGGTCTCAGCGCGCGGCGCTATCGGGCGAAGGCGTCGAGCCCTGCATCTTTCGCGAACTGACAAGGTGACCGCCACTGCCCGTCGGCCTGCAAGGGGTGGCTCACCAATGGTCGCAGCAGGCACATGACGGCGCGAAGGGGCGGCTCACACCGCGACGATACGCTCCACGAACCACACTGCGCCGACCAGTGCCACGATCGCCGACAGGATCTGCGGCAGGCGTGCCAGGCGGCCGGGGCGCGAGGCCCAGACGAGCGGCGGCATGACCACGGCGACGAAGGCGAGCTGGCCGAGCTCGACGCCGATATTGAAGCCGATCAGCGCCCGCACCAGGGCGTCCCGCGACAGGCCGAGCTCGGAGAGCGCAGAGGCAAAGCCGAGGCCGTGGATCAGGCCGAACATGGCTGCGATCAGCCAACGCCGTCCTGTGCCGGTAGACGCCACGAGGTTCTCGACGGCGACCCAGACGATCGAGGCGGCAATCAACGGCTCGACGATCGACGACGGCACGTCGACCAGGCCCAGCGCCGCCAGGCTCAGGGTGATGCTGTGGGCCACGGTGAAGGCGGTGACGATCTTCACCGTCTGCCAAAAGCCCGTGGAAAGCGCCAGCAACGCCAACAGGAACAGCAGATGATCGATGCCGCCGATGATGTGCTCGACGCCGAGGCCGAGGTAGAAGACGAACTTGCCGGTCGACCTGTCCTCGGCTGCAGCGTCGCTCGCAACCGCGATGGTCGCCGAGCGCTGCCCCTTTTCGAAGATCACCTGCTTGGCGCCACCCGGCCATTGGACGTCGGCGATCGTGTGATGGTCGACGCCGAGCAGGGTTTCGATGCCGTCGCGGATCGAGAGCATACGTATCGGCGCTGCGCACGCATAGAGCACCACGATCTCGATGTTGGCGCGCCCCGCCCCCGGCGGCCTCGTCTCCGACGGAACGCCGGAGCAGGCCGCACCGTCGGCTTCGATCACGACATGCCGCGCGACTGCAGCCGCGAATTCACGTAGGTCTCGCGTGGCATCGCCCAGCCCCTCGCCGGGCAGGGAAAGCGCGTAGCGCACCGACTGCCCGGCGACCGACACCGTGGCATAACCCGTGGTTCCTCCCTGGTGCGCGATGGCCATACCGACGGCGAGCATCGCGGTCGTTGCGGCGGCGAGCGCGTGCAGCCATCTCATTGCGGCTTCATGCCCTCCAGCGCCGCCGCCCATTCGGCGCCGATGAAGCGCGACATCAGGTAGACCTTGGGATCGCCGTCGATCCGCATGTACTGCAGGAAGCCCTCCGGATTGAGGGCGCCGAACCGCACCGTCAGCGGGCGCCCGCCGGGTGCCGCCAGCGTTGCCACTACTACCGGTTCTTCGAGGCCGAACGGACGCGTGTCGACGCCCGACAGCTCCTCCGCGGCGATCTCGCGGACCGGCCCCGATCGGCGCAGCATTTTAATCGCGGTATCGAGATGGGTCGCGACAGCCCCTTCGACCGCGCTGCCGTCCTCCATCGCCCACTTTCCTTCGCCACGGCGCATCAGTCCGACCTGCCGCCCGCCTCCGCCGAGCGAGACCCTCTGCACCGCCTCCGGCTCGATCGGCAGGACGCCCTTGGCCTCGAACTTTACGAGCTGGCGCTGAACCGGCTGGGCGCCGGTCACCACCATCGCCGCCAGATAAGCCAACGCCACGACGGCAAGCAGAGGCATGGCGAGACGCCGGAGCGAAACCGTTCTCATCGCCTCATCCACCAGACCGCGCCGCCGATCCCGATCACCGTCAGCGGCAGCAGGATGACGATCACGATGAAGATCCAGCGGCTCTGCGCCGCCGTCAGCAGGATCATCGGCGGCACGGGGATCCGGGTGCGGACGGCGGTCCCCTGCTCCTCGCGGGCGAGCCAGCGCACCGCCGCCACCAGCAGGTCGCTGTTCGACATGTACGGCAGGAAGGAGTTGCTGGCGAAGTCGCCGTCGCCGATCACCACGGCACGAAACGGCGATGCGCCCGGCGCGAGCGTCCCCTCGGCGGCGATACCCAGGACGCGCGGCCCCACTTCGGCGACTTGGGGTGCGACTTGAGATGCGGGCGCGGGCGCCCCGTCGGCGCGGCGCGCCTCCGCGGGCGCCACCGGACGGGCGTAGCTGTCGCGGCTGCTCTGCAGGATCGGCGTCACCTCCACACCGGCTAGCGGCTTGGTCAATCTGAGCGGCCGGATGCCGGGAAAGAAGGTCAGTGACAGGGTGCGGGTGATGGGATGCGGATCATAGCCGGTCACCGCCACCATCTCGGCATCGCGGTGGTAGTGGCTCAGCGGATCGACGACCACCTCCTGCTCAAGCCGGGCGCCGAGATCCGACAGCAGCTTCGAGAGGCCTGCCTCCGGCACGAAGCCGAGATCGAGCATGAGCAGCGCGCTCCCGCCGCCGGCAAGATAGGACTGAAGCGCGGCGCTTTCGGCCGGCAGGAACGTGGTGCGCGGGTTGGCGTCGAGGACCACCGTGCAACCTTCAGGGACCGCGCCCGTCGTCGCCAGCAGAAGCTTGCGCGTCGCGTAGCCCTGCGCCTCCAGGACCCGGCGCAGGCGTCCGACGCCGTGGCCGGCCGTCTCGACGATCTGCGAGGACGCGTCGCCGTGGCCGTGGTCGGACACGCCCTCGAGATGGGTGTGGAACTCGAAGCCGTCCATCGAGAACTCGCCATGGCCCTCGAGGAAGCAGACGGTGAGCGACCGCGTACGCAGCACCCGCTGGATGCCGATGGCGATCTCGCCTTCGTCGGTGCCCTGGATCAGGACGCGCCGGCCGGCCGCCTCGATGATGGCGGCGTTGTACAGCCGCACACCCTCGCGGCGGGCGAGTTCCGGCTGCTTGTCGGGATCGACCGTGAGGACGGTGAGCATCGGATTGCGCCGGCCCATCACCTCCAGGATGCCGCGCGCTCGCTGCCCGATGGGGTCCTCGGAACGGTAGAAATAGGTAATGC
>JAEZHS010000088.1 GCA_023436825.1 Pseudomonadota bacterium
GTGTTCAAGACGGCGTTCGAGATCGACCAGCGCTGGCTGGTCGAGCACGGCGCCGACCGCGCGCCCTTCATCTGCCAGAGCCAGTCGCTCAACCTCATCCAGCCGGCCGACGTGCACAAGCGCGACCTGCACCAGATCCACATGATGGCCTGGAAGCGCGGCGTGAAGAGCCTCTACTACTGCCGCTCGCTCAGCATCCAGCGTGCGGAGACCGTCGCCGGCGAGGCGCTCGCCCTGCCGATCGGCGATCAAGCCCTTTCAGCCCCCCGAGTTAATGGAAGCCTGGTCGACGCTCCCTCAACGGTGCCGTTCGGTACGCCGGCGGCACCGCAACAAACGACCGACTACGAAGAGTGTCTTAGCTGTCAGTAGCCGCAGCCGTCCTTGCCGCGCCGCGGGTCCAAACTGCGGCGCGACAGGGTTTCTTTCGTTCAATTCATATTCTTAGACGCGGGTTGCCATGTCCCTGCTCGACGCCAAGCCGATCTACAAGCCTTTCCATTATCCCTGGGCGTACGACGCGTGGCTGATGCAGCAGCGCATCCACTGGCTGCCCGAGGAAGTGCCGCTGGCTGACGACGTCAAGGACTGGCGCAACAAGCTCACCGACGCCGAGCGTCACCTGCTGACGCAGATCTTCCGCTTCTTCACCCAGGCCGACGTCGAGGTGAACAACTGCTACATGCGGCACTACAGCCGCGTCTTCAAGCCGACCGAAGTGCAGATGATGCTGGCCGCCTTCTCCGCCATGGAGACGGTGCATGTCGCGGCCTACAGCCATCTGCTCGACACGATCGGCATGCCCGAGACCGAGTACTCGGCCTTCCTCCATGTCAAGGAGATGAAGGACAAGTACGATTACATGCAGGGCTTCAACGTCGACTCCAAGGAGGAGATCGCCAAGACGCTGGCGGTGTTCGGGGCCTTCACCGAAGGCCTGCAGCTCTTCGCCTCGTTCGCCATGCTGATGAACTTCCCGCGCTTCAACAAGATGAAGGGCATGGGCCAGATCGTGTCGTGGTCGGTACGCGACGAGACCTTGCACTGCAACTCGATCATCAAGCTGTTCCGCGCGTTCGTGCATGAGAACCCGGAAATCTGGACCGAGCCGCTGCAGCGCGAGATCTACGTCGCCTGCTCGACCATCGTCGACCACGAGGACGCCTTCATCGATCTCGCCTTCGAGCTGGGCGGCATCGAGGGCATGACCGCCGTCGACGTGAAGCGCTACATCCGCTTCATCGCCGACCGGCGCCTCACCCAGATCGGCCTGCAGCCGATCTACCGCAGCGACGCCAAGAACCCCCTGCCGTGGAGGGACCAGATGCTCCACGCCATCGAGCACCCAAACTTCTTCGAGAACCGCGCGCCGGAGTATTCCAAGGCATCTACGCGCGGGACGTGGGAAGAGGCGTTCGGCTAGCGCGACCAAATCCGCGAAGACTCCCTTTGCCGAATGCGACTTGAAGGATCTGCCTTGGTCGCTTCGTAGGCCGGGACGACCTCATCCCGCAGCCATGGTTCAAACACGGCGTCGCGTTCCTGCAGGGCGCGAAGGCCGGCTCTGATCACCTCCGAACCCGAGGCATATGCGCCAGAGTGGCCCTGGCGTCGATGAACGCCGCCTGCTCGGCGGAAGACTGAACGTGCGCTTGGAAACCTTGGTCATTGGAGTGAGCGAACCGGGATTTCACGGTTCTGGCACGGGAGTCGCATGTCCGCAGTCGACGCTTCCGCCGCCAGGAGACGACCATGATCCTTTCCCGCCGTTCGCTTCTCGCCGCGCCCGCTGGGCTTGCCCTGCCGAAGGTCGCCTGGGCGCAGGACAAGGTCGTGCGCTACGGCATTCCAATGACGGACATTCCGTTGACCACCGGCCAGCCGGATCGCGGCGCCAATGCCTACCAGTACACCGGCCTCACCCTCTACGACCCGCTGATCGCCTGGGAGCTCGATGTCCCGGATCGGCCGGGCAAGATGATCCCCGGGCTCGCGACCGAGTGGCAGGTGAACGACGCCGACAAGACCTTGTGGACCTTCAAGCTCAGGCCGGGTGTGAAGTTCCATGACGGCTCGGCGTTCGATGCCGACGCCGTGATCTGGAACCTCGAGAAGGTGTTCAACAAGGATTGCCCGCAGTTCGACACCCGCCAGTCGGCCCAGGTGCGGCCGCGCCTGCCGGGCCTCGCGAGCTATCTCAAGAGCGGCGACATGGAGATCGAGATCAAGACCAAGACGGTCGATTCGCTCTTCCCCTATCAGCTCCTGTGGTTCCTGGTTTCCAGCCCGGCGCAGTGGGAGAAGGTCGGCAAGGACTGGAACAAGTTCGCCTCCGAGCCTTCCGGCACCGGGCCGTTCAAGCTGACCCGGCTGGTGCCGCGCGAACGCGCCGAGCTGGTCAAGAACGAGGCCTACTGGAACCCCGAGCGCATCCCCAAAATCGACCGCATCATCTTCGTCTGTGCGCCCGAGGACTCCGGCCGCAGCGCCGCCCTGCTGTCGGGCAACGTCGACATGATCGACGGGCCGGCACCCGACATGCTGGACCGCCTCAAGCAGGCCAATATCCGCATTTCGACCAACATCACGCCGCACGTCTTCCAGTACCATCCCTCGCTGGTCGAGGGTTCGCCGTGGACCGACATTCGTGTGCGCAAGGCCGCCAACCTCGCGATCGACCGCGATGCCATCGTGAAGCTGATGAACGGACTGGTGAAGCCGGCCTATGGCGAGGTCGACCGCTCCAGCCCGTGGTTCGGCAAGCCCACCTTCGTGATCAAGTATGCGCCCGCCGAGGCGCGCTAGCTGATGGGCGAGGCGGGCTACTCCAAGTCCAAGCCGATGAAGGCCCGCATCTCCATCCAGGCCGCCGGCACCAACCAGACCGTCAACGAGGCCATCCAGGAGATGCTGAAGGAGTGCTTCTTCGA
>JAEZHS010000721.1 GCA_023436825.1 Pseudomonadota bacterium
CTTCCAGCGCGCTCATGATTATGAGGCGCGCTGGAAGCGCGCGGTCCGGAAGACGATGATTTAGGTACCCGCACAATGGCGAGCTTCTTCATCGATCGGCCCATCTTTGCCTGGGTCATCGCCCTCTTCATCTGCCTGATCGGGCTGATCTCGATCCCTCTGCTGGCGATCGCGCAGTACCCGATCATCGCGCCGCCGTCGATCTCGATCAGCACGAGCTATCCCGGCGCGTCGCCGGAGAATCTCTACAACTCCGTGACGCGGCTGATCGAGGAGGAGCTGAACGGCGCATCGGGCATCCTGAACTTCGAATCGGCGTCCGATTCGCTGGGTCAGGTCGAGATCATCGCCAACTTCGAGCCGGGCACCGACCCGGCGCTGGCCTCGGTCGAGGTGCAGAACCGCATCAAGCGCGTCGAGGCACGCCTGCCGCGGGCGGTCATCCAGCAGGGCATCCTGATCGAGGAAGCGTCGAGCGCGGTGCTGCAGATCATCACGCTCTCCTCGACCGACGGCAGCCTCGACGAGGTCGGCCTGGGCGACTTCATGGTGCGCAATGTCTTGGGCGAGATCCGGCGCATCCCCGGCGTCGGCCGCGCCACGCTCTATTCGACCGAGCGGGCGCTGCGCGTCTGGGTCGATCCTGCCAAGCTGGTGGGCTACAACCTGACCATCGACGACGTGAATGCGGCGATCACCGCCCAGAACGCGCAGGTCGCGTCGGGCAGCATCGGGGCCGAACCCAGCCGGACCAGCCAGAAAGTCGCGGCCCTGGTGTTGGTGAAGGGCCAGCTCGGATCGCCGGAGGAGTTCGGCTCGATCGTGCTGCGCGCCAATCCCGACGGCTCGACCGTGCGCCTGCGCGACGTTGCGCGGGTCGAGGTCGGCGGCATGGGCTATCAGTTCACGACGCGCCTGAACGGCAAGCCGACCGCGGGCCTTTCGGTGCTGCTGGCGCCGACCGGCAATGCGCTCGCGACCGCCGGTGCCGTCGAAGCCAAGATGAAGGAGCTGTCGCGCTTCTTTCCGGCCAACATCACCTACCAGATCCCCTACAACATCACGCCGGTCGTCGAAGCCTCGATCCAGAAGGTCGTCATGACCCTGATCGAGGCGGTGGTGCTGGTGTTCGTCGTGATGTTCCTGTTCCTGCAGAACATCCGCTACACGATCATCCCGACCATCGTCGTCCCGGTGGCCCTCCTCGGCGCCTCGGCCACGCTGCTGGCCGCCGGCTACTCGATCAACATGCTGACGCTGTTCGCCATGGTGCTGGCGATCGGCATCCTGGTCGACGACGCCATCGTCGTCGTCGAGAACGTCGAGCGCATCATGGCCGAGGAGGGGTTGTCGCCCAAGGAAGCGACGCGGAAGGCGATGTCGCAGATCACCGGTGCGATCGTCGGCATCACCTTGGTGCTGATGGCGGTGTTCCTGCCCATGGCATTCTTCCCGGGCTCGGTCGGCATCATCTACCGCCAGTTCTCGGTGACCATGGTGGCCGCGGTCGGCTTCTCCGCCCTGATGGCGCTGTCGCTGACGCCGGCGCTCTGCGCGACCCTGCTGAAGCCGGTCCCGGCCGGCCACGGCCACGCCAAGCGCGGCCTGTTCGGCCTGTTCAATCGCGGCCTCGACTCGGTGCGCGACCGCTATGCCGGCATCGTCGGCTGGTCGCTGAAGCGCACCGGCCGGCTGATGGCGATCTATGCTGCGCTGCTGGTCTGCCTGGGCTGGGCGTTGATGCGCCTGCCTGGCGGCTTTCTGCCGATCGACGACCAGGGCTTCATCACCACCGACGTGCAGACGCCGTCGGATGCCTCCTTCAACCGCACCCAGGCCTCGGTCGAAGCCGTCGAGCGTTACCTGGCCGGCAAGCCCGGGATCAAGGACGTGACCTTCCTGACCGGCTACAGCTTCCTCGGCCAGGGCATGAACACGGCGCAGGCCTTCATCACCCTGGAGGACTGGTCCGAGCGCGGCCCCGGAGAATCGGCCGCCGCTATCGTCGCGGATATCAACCGCGACCTGGCGTCGATCCGCGATGCCGAGGTCTCGGCCCTGCAGCCGCCGCCGATCGACAATCTCGGCAATTCCAGCGGCTTCAGCTTCCGCCTGCAGGACCGCGCCCAGAAGGGCTATGCCGCGCTGAAAGCGGCGAGCGAGCAGCTCACCAAGGCGGCCAATGCCAGCCCGGTGCTGCAGAACGTCTATGTCGAGGGCCTGCCCGAGGGGCCTTTGGTCAACCTGGTGATCGACCGCGAGAAGGCCATGGCCTTCGGCGTGACCTTCGAGGACATCAACAACACGATCTCGACCAACCTCGGCTCGAATTACGTCAACGACTTTCCCAACCGCGGGCGCATGCAGCGCGTCATCGTGCAGAGCGATGCGGCGGGCCGCATGCGCGCCGACGACATGCTGTCGTACTACGTTAAGAACGCCGACGGGCAGCTCGTGCCGTTCTCGTCCTTCGCCACCGTCGAATGGGCCAAGGGTCCGACGCAGATCGTGGGCTTCAACTACTATCCCTCCGTCCGCATCAGCGGTGAGGCCAGACCCGGCTACACGAGCGGCGACGCCATCGCCGAGATGGAGAAGCTCGCGGGCCAGCTGCCGCGGGGCTTCGGCTATGAATGGACGGGCCAGTCGCTGCAGGAGAAGCTCTCCGGCTCGCAGGCGCCGTTCCTGCTGGCTCTCTCCGCGCTGGTCGTGTTCCTTTGCCTGGCTGCGCTCTATGAGAGCTGGACGATCCCGATCGCGGTGCTGCTCACCGTGCCGCTCGGCATGACGGGCGCCGTCATCGCGGCCAACCTGCGCGGCCTCTCCAACGACGTCTATTTCACCGTCGGTTTGATCACCATCATCGGGCTCGCCGCAAAGGACGCCATCCTGATCATCGAGTTCGCCAAGGACCTGCGCGCCCACGGCAGGCCCCTGGTCGAGGCGACGTTGGAAGCCTGCCGTCTGAGATTCCGGCCGATCCTGATGACGGGCTTCGCCTTCGTCTGCGGCGTGCTGCCGATGGCGATCGCGACCGGCGCCGGGGGCAAGAGCCAGCAGGCGCTGGGCACCGGCGTCATGGGCGGCATGATCGCCGTCGTGGTGCTGGCACTCCTGATGGTGCCGGTGTTCTTCGTCGTGGTGCAGCGCGTGCTCGGCCGCGACCGCGAGAAGGTCGCGCAGGAGGAAGTACCGCCGGCTCCGGATGAGGTGGTTACGGCCGGACCGCAGACCTAGCGACGCCTGTTGGAGTGCGCTTCATTCGGTGACAGCATTGCTTGCACGGGGCGCCGCACAAGGCATGGCGTGGCCGCCGGTTTCCAGGAGAGCTTTTTTTGGCGCTCTACGGTCCGCCAAAAAAAACTGTGGTTGACTCTATAGAGCACTTAAGTTATGGTGACCTTGTGCTCGCCTCTCGGCGAGCTCCGTTCTATGCATGGCTTATCCGATCGGCGGGAGGGGCCTGCCGAAAATGCAGGAAATGCCGAAAATCCAAAAGCGGCGAGAATTCAATGGTTTGGCGGACCTCGGCCGACCTGCCGAAAATATGCCGAAAATGCCGAAATTCGACCGAGGCGACTGCGAGGGGTGCAGTCCACTATGAGTACAGGCGAAAAGGGCGCAAACCCTCGAGCCGCTGCTGGCGCCTAGCCGGCTGCCGCCGCCTCGCGCGCGGGCTGGACGGTCCGCAGGAAAGCACGCGCGAGGGCATGGCCTGCCCGATCGGCCGCCGCGGCATGGCGCGCGGCCATTTCGGAGTAGCGGTCGAGCCAGCCGGGGGCCAGCCGCTCGGCGACATCGCGAAACTCGGTCAGCCACGCTTCCACAACTTCGATACTGGCCTCGAAGTGGAACTGCATGCCGTAGGCGGCGCGGCCGATACGGAAGCATTGGTTGGCGACGGCCGAGCCCGACACGAGCCGCACGGCCCTCTCGGGTAGGGAGAACGTGTCGACATGCCAATGGAAGCTTTCGAAGCGCGCGCCGAGGTCGCGGAACAGCGGATCGGCGGCGCCCTCCGGCGTGACGTCGAGCGCCGTCCAGGCGAATTCCCTGGCGCTGCCCAGGATGTTCTCGCCACCGTAGGCGCGTGCCAGCAGCTGGCTGCCCAGGCAGATCCCGAGCACGGCCTTGTCGGCGTCGCCGAAGCGGCGCATCAGGCCCGCGAGGGCGGGAAGGTAAGGGTAGTCGGCATCGTCGACCGCGCTCTGCTTGCCGCCGAGGACGATCAGGCCGTCATGGTCGTGGAGTCCCGAGGGCAGGACGCCATCCCGCCAGGGCCGAAACAGCTCTATCTCGGCGCCCGCTTCATCCAGTGCCCGACCCAGGATGCCGAGCTGGGTCATGTCCATGTTTTCGACGACGGCGATGCGCACCACGCTTACCTCGCGAACGAATGTCCGGCGACCCTACTCGACCGTGACGGATTTCGCGAGGTTGCGCGGCTTGTCGATATCGCATCCCCGCTGCCGCGCGACATGGTAGGCGAGAAGCTGCAGCGGGATGTTGAGCAGCAGGGGATCGAGCTCGGGCTCGAGCGCCGGCACCTCGAAGGACCGGTCGAACGGGGCGTGCGTCGGGCCGGGATGCGTGACGGCGATGACGGGGCCGCCGCGCGCCTTGATCTCCTCGATGGTCGAGACGTTCTTGGCGAAAAGATCGTCGCGCGGCAGGACGATCACCGTTGGCGTCTCGGGCGTCACCAGGGCCAGCGGTCCGTGCTTGAGCTCGGAGGCGGGATAGGCCTCGGCGTGGAGATAGCTGATCTCCTTGAGCTTCAGCGCGCCTTCCATGGCGATGGCGTAGCCCGACGACCGGCCGACATAGAAGGCATGTTCGGCGCCTTGGAAGAGTTGCGCCAGGCTCGCGATTTCATCCTCGCGCTCGAGGATCGCCCCGACGCGATCGGGCAGCGCGTCCAGCGCCCTGAGCAGGCGCGCGCCGTTGGCGTTGGACAGGTCGTGCAGCCGCCCGAGATGGACGGCGAGCAGCGCCAGGGCGACGACGCTGCAGGTGAAGGTCTTGGTCGAGACCACGGCGACCTCCGGGCCGGCATGAAGATAGATGCCCTGGCCGCATTCGCGCGCGATAGTGCTGCCGACGACGTTGACGATGCCCATCCCGCGGCCGCCCTTGCGCTTGATCTCCTGCACGGCTGCGAGCGTGTCGAACGTCTCGCCCGACTGGCTGACCGCAATGTAGAGCGTGTCCATCTCGATCACGGGATTGCGGTAGCGGAACTCCGATGCGGGCTCGGCCTGGCAGGGGATGCGCGCCAGCTGCTCGATCAGGTGCGCGCCCATCGCACCCCCGATATAGGCGGCGCCGCAGCCCAGGATCCGGATGCGTCGTACGTCCAACAGTTCGCGCGCCGTCAGCGTGACGCCGCCGAGATGCGTGGTCTGGAAGCGCGGCTCCAGCCGTCCGCTCAAGGTGCGCCGCAGCGCTTCGGGCTGGTCGGCGATCTCCTTGCGCATGTAGTGGTCGAATGCGCCCTTGTCGAACGACTCGTCCTTCCAGACCATCGCCGACGGCGTCTTGACCGTGCTGGTGCCGTCGAGCTTGCGCGTCTCGTAGCCGTCGGCGCGCACGATCGCGATCTCGCCGTCATCGAGATGCACGACGCTGGTGGCGTGCCGCACGAAGGCCGAGGCATCGGAGGCGAACAGCGTCTCCTTGTCGCCCAGGCCCAGCATGACCGGGCTGCCGTTGCGCGCCACGACCAGCACGTCGGGACGCTCGGCATCCATGACCGCGAGGCCGTAGGTGCCGACCACCAGCTTCAGCACCGCGCTCACCACGGCCTCGAGCGGCGAGCCGTCGTCCATCAACGCGACCAGATGGGCGATCACTTCCGTGTCGGTGTCGGAGCTGAAGGTCGTGCCCTGGGCCGCGAGCCGGGCCCGGAGCGCCGCGGCATTCTCGATGATGCCATTGTGCACGACGGCGTAGCGGCCGGCGCCGTCGCTGTGCGGATGGGCGTTGCGGTCGCTCGGCTCGCCGTTGGTCGCCCAGCGGGTGTGGGCGATGCCCGTCGTGCCCTTGAAGCGCAAAGGCTTCAGCTCATCGAGCTCGCGCACACGTCCCTTGCGCTTGGCGATCCTGAGCGCCCCCTTGGCAGCGATGGCGATGCCGGCCGAATCGTAGCCGCGATACTCCAGGCGATTGAGCCCGGCCATCAGGATGGGGGCCGCCTGACGCCTGCCGACATAACCGACGATGCCGCACATGAAGGAGTTCCTAGCCGTAGATGATGCGGCGCAGCTGCCGCGTGGTGTAGGTCGGCGCCGGGAAGCGGCGCGCCGCGAGCTCTGCCTGGAGCCGGACGAAGATCGCGGTGTTCGAGAGACCCTGCCGCTGCAGCGCCAGATGGCGCCGGCGGACGAACGCCTCGGGCTCCTCGGCCAGGAACGACAGGACCTCGTCGACCATGCGACGAGCCTCCTTGGGCTCCAACCTCGATGTCCGGGCCAGGTACTCCACGAGCTCGTCCAAATCGTCCAACTCGGCGTCGTTCACGGAAACCTCTAGTCGTCCGCTAGGCCGAAATGTACCGTTTTGCCCGGATTCGGGCAAAATCAGGCTCGGCGGAGCCTTTTGGGGTCGAAGGCCCGCAGACGCCCTGCCGCAAAGGGCCTGAGATCGACCTGATGGGCGGCGCCGTCGAGGATCAGGTCGGCCATGGCCTCGCCGGTTGCCGGGGCGTTCAGCATGCCCCAGACGCTGTGACCGGTGGCGACGTAGGCTCCTTCGACGCCCGGCACTTGGCCGATCAGCGGCAGGCCGTCGTCGGTGACCGGGCGAAAGCAGGCCTGTCGCGCCGTGATCGGGGCCGTGGCCAGCGCCGGCGAGACGGTTCTGCACATCGCCTCGAGCCGGTCGTGCGCGCCCTCGTCGGGGATGACCTGCGCGGGATCGATCGGAAGCGGCTCGGTGCTCGAGACCGCGCACACCCAGGTCGTGCCGTCGGCGCGCGGAAAGATCTCCGGCGTCAAAACCTCGCCGCTCGACTCCTGGTACTCGAGGAACAGCGCTTCCGCGGCAATCGCCTCGCCAGTCCGGAAGATCAGGCTGTGACCCTTGTAGCCGTAGACCGCGGGCAGCGGCAGCCAGCGCGTCGCCAGGATCGACCATGGTCCCATGGCGATGACCACCGCGTCGCCTTCGACGATCTCGCCGTCTTCGAGCACGACGCCGCGCGCACTGCCGCTCTTGTCACGCACCAGATCGGCGGCCGTGCCGTGACGAAGGCCACCGCCCAGCTTCTCGGCGGCGGCGATCAGGCCTCTGGTGAAGGCGCGCGGCTCGACCAGCGCCGTGGTTTGCGGCGAGCCCAGTCGGCCCGTCAGCGTCACCGCTTCGGACAGCCAAGGCCGCTCGCCCGGCCCGCGCGCGTCGCCGCTTTCGACGGCGTAGCCGCCGTAGGTGTCGAGGCGCCGATAGCCCCACGGATTGCCGAGCGTGTCGGCGAGCTCGGCATGCAGCGCGAAGCTCCGTCGCGCCAGCCGGTCGAGCGCGCTGCCGCGACACCAGTCGAGCGCCAGGAAGCCGCCGGATTTGCCGGAGGCTGCGCCGGCGACTTCGTGGCGCTCGATGACGATCGGCTCAGCACCGCGTCGACTGAGGAAGTAGGCTATGGACGCGCCGATCGCGCCGCCGCCGCAGATGACGATGCGTCTGGCTGGGCTCATGGCCTCACTGTACCGGCCCGTCAGGCGTCGGCGTAGCTCACTTTCTCGGCGGTCGCGCCGGGATGCACGACGGCGCCGCCGGCGGCATTGCCGACGGTCTGGGCGTAGCGCCACAGCGCGCCCGTCGGGTGCGGCGTCGCGCGCGGCTGCCAGTGCCGGCGGCGTTCTTCGAGCTCGGAAGTGGAGACCAGCAGGTCGATCGTGCCGGCATCGGCATCGATGCCGATCATGTCGCCGTTCTTGACCAGGGCGATCGGGCCGCCGACGGCTGCCTCGGGCCCGAGATGGCCGATGCAGAGGCCGCGCGTGCCGCCGGAGAAGCGCCCGTCGGTCACCAGTGCCACGTCCTCGCCCATGCCCTGGCCGTAGATGGCGGATGTCGTCGCCAGCATCTCGCGCATGCCTGGGCCGCCGCGCGGACCTTCGTAGCGGATCACCAGGACTTCGCCGGCCCTGTAGTCGCGTCTCAGGACAGCGGCGAGGCAGTCCTCCTCCGATTCGAAGATGCGGGCCGGGCCGGTGAGCGCGCGCCGCTTCAGGTGCGCCACCTTGCAGATCGCGCCCTCAGGCGCGAGCGAGCCTTTCAGGCCGACCACGCCGCCGCTCGGCGAGAAGGGATTTTTGGCCGGCCGCAGAATGGCTTGCCCGGTCGGCACCACCACGTCGGCATGGTTCTCCGCCAGCGTCCTGCCGGTGACCGTGAGGCAGTCGCCATGCAGGTAGCCGCCGTCGAGCAGCGCCTTGATCAGCACGGGCACGCCGCCGATGCGGTAGAGGTCGATCGCCATGTAGCGACCGGCCGGCTTCATGTCGGCGAGGTAGGGCGTGCGGCGGAAGACGTCGACGACGTCGGCGAGGTCGAACTTGATGCCTGCCTCGTTGGCGATCGCCGGCAGGTGCAGCGCACTGTTGGTCGACCCGCCCGAGGCGGCGACGACGGCGGCGGCGTTCTCCAGCGACTTCCGGGTGACGATGTCGCGCGGCCGGATGTTGCGCGCGATCAGATCCATCACTGTCCGTCCGCAGGCGGTTGCGACCGCTCCGCGCCTGGCGTCGACGGCGGGAACGAAGCCGGAGCCGGGAAGGGCGATGCCCATCGCCTCCGACACCGCTGCCATGGTGCTGGCGGTGTATTGGCCGGGGCAGGCGCCAACGGTCGGGCAGGCCGCCATTTCCAGGCGCTGCAGCTCGTCGTGGCCGATCTTGCCTCCGGTGTAGGAGCCGACGCCTTCGAACACTTCGACGACGCCGACCTGACGGCCGTCGAGGTTGCCGGGCAGCAGGGAGCCGCCATACAGGAACACCGACGGCACGTTGAGGCGCACCATCGCCATCATCACGCCCGGCAGGGTCTTGTCGCAGCCGGCGAGTCCGACGATGGCGTCGTAGCAATGGCCGCGCACGACCAGCTCGATCGATTCGGCGACCAGCTCGCGCGATACCAGCGACGTCTTCATGCCGCGATGGCCGTTGGCGATGCCGTCGGTCACGCTGGCCGAGGTGAACTCGAAGGGCGTGCCGCCGGCCTCGCGCACGCCCATCTTCACGAACTGGGCCTGGTCGTGCAGCGGCATGTTGCAGGGCGAGGATTCGCTCCAGGTCGTGGCGATGCCGATCAGCGGCTTGTCGAGATCCCCGGGTGCGAGGCCGGTGCCGAGCATCATAGCGCGCATCGGCGCCTTCTCGGGTCCCTCGGTGACGTGGCGGCTGGGCAGGCGGCTCTTGTCGAAACGCGGCATGGCTAGGCTCCTTCAGGAGGCAGCCTTGCCGCTCCGGTTAAATTCGGTCCAATATATTGATATCCGCGTATTGATACCGATTCAGTATGAACCCGCCGGACCTGCGCCGCCTTCGCTACTTCGTGGCTGTCGCCGAGGAACTGCACTTCGGCCGCGCCGCGCGGCGGCTCAATGTCTCGCAGCCGCCGCTCAGCGTCCAGATCCGCACCCTCGAGCGCGAGGTCGGTGCGCCGCTGCTGCTGCGCACGCAACGGCGCGTCGCGCTCACCGAGGCCGGACGCGTGCTGCTCGACGAAGCACGACGCCTGCTCGGCCAGGCCGAGGCCGCGGTCGTCCACGCCCGCCGCGCCGCCCAGGGCACGGTGGGCCGGCTCGCCGTCGGTTTCGTCAGCACCGTCGACTACAGCATCCTGCCGCCACTGGTCCGCCGCTTCCGCCAAAGGCATCCAGGGATCGCCCTGAAGCTGCTGGAGCTGACGGGCGATCGTCAGCAGGCGCTGTTGCAATCGGGCGAGCTCGATCTCGGCCTTTCCATCCTGCCGTCGCCGGCCACAGGCCTCGCGCAGCGGACAGTCTTCCGGGAGCCGTTGATCGCGGCCGTGCCGGCCAACCATTCATTGGCGGGCCGCCGTCGCATCGCGTTGCGCGCGCTTGCAGCGGAGTCCTTCATCCAGTTCCCGCGTGAGCTGGCGCCCGGCCTCTACGACCTTGCGATCGCCGCCTGCCAGGGCGCGGGCTTCACGCCCCATCTCGCACAGGAGGCGATCCAGATGCAGACCATCCTGGGCCTGGTCGCGGCGGGTCTCGGCGTCGCCGTGGTGCCGCACTGCATGTCGAAGCTGCAGCGGCCCGACGTGCGCTACCTCGCGCTCGATGCGCGCGGCTTCGAGGTCGAGACCGCGGCGCTATGGCACTCCGAGAATCGCGCCCCGGCGCTCAAGTCGCTGATCGCCGAGCTGCCGCCCGATGAGCGTTAGGGGGCGTCAGGGGTGACCGAGCAGCGCCTGACGGAAACGATCCTTCAGATGCGCGCCGTCCTGCGGCGGCATGACGAACTCGAGCTTCTCGACCATCACCTTGACCAGACGGAAGACCGGGCCCTTCCTGGTGCGCGCGGCCGTCACGAGGTCGGCGACCTCGCTCGCTTCGCGCACCGTGCCGACATCGGCGATGCCGCAGCCCTTGGCGATCATCGCCAGGTCGGCGCCGGCACCCGACTCGGTCGGGCCGTTGTTGCGCGGGCTGGTGTGCGAGGCCTGATTGCCGGTCTCGCCGAACTTCTCGTTGTCGAGCACGACGATGGCGAGATTCTCGGGCTGCTGCGTCGCCACCGTGGCGAGCGAGCCCAGGCTCATCATCAGGTCGGCGTCGCCCGTGATCACGAGCACGCGCTTGCCGGGCTGCGCCAGGGCGAGACCCAGGCCCATGCTGACCGGTGCGCCCATGGCGCCCCACAGCGGCATGTTGAGCGGGCGGTCGCCTGCTTCGGTGATGTCCCAGTTCGACGAGCCGAGGCCCGCGATCACCAGAAGGTTGTCGTCGGCGCCGTCGAGGATCTTCTTGACCAGGGGACGACGCTGCAGAGTGGCCTTGCTCATTTGCTCGTCTTCTTTCCGAAATCCTTGATGCCGATCAGTTTCTGGCGCAGCAGCACGGCGACCGACTGGCCGCCATTGAAGGCGGCGCGCGCCGCGGCATCGACCGTGGCCTTCACCTCGGAGGCCTTGTCGACGGAGTAGACCAGCACACCCATCGCCTCGAGCACCTTGGGCGTGCCCTGGCCCATCGGATACTGCCAGGAATTGAACTCGCCCCACTCGCCGCGCATCGTGATCAGGGTCAGGAACGGAAAGCGCAGCGTCTTGGTGAGCCCCATCAGGTTGATGGTGTTGCCCACGCCCGAGCTCTGCATCAGCAGCGCCGAACGCTGGCCGCCCAGCCAGGCGCCGGCGGCCAGGCCGATGCCTTCCTCCTCGGTGGTGAGCGGCACGGTGCGGATCGAGTTCGAGCGCTGGCAATGCTCGATCAGCCGCGAATGGCCGGCATCCGGCACGTGATAGACCTGCTTGATGTCGTGGGTCTGGAGGACCTCGAAGATCTCGTCGCGCCAGTCGGCGGTTGTTTCGGCGTTCATGTCCGTTCTTCTAGCTATCGCCGGCCGGTATTTCGACAGCTATTCGCCGAGACCAGATATAACGATATTGTATCGCTCCATGGAACTCGCCCAACTTCGCACGCTGATTCACGTCGCCGAGCTCGGCAGCCTCAGCAAGGCGGCTGACCGCCTGCACATTGCCCAGCCGGCGCTAAGCCGCCAGGTGCGGCTGCTCGAGGAGGAGCTGGGCGTCCGGCTGTTCGCGCGCCACGGCCGCGGCATGGTCCTGACCGAGCAGGGCCGGGAAATCCTGAAGCACGCGACGCGCGTGATGTCCGAGTTGGAGGAGATCCGCGCCGCCGCCTCGGATGCGGGCGCGCCGCTGCGCGGCCGGATCGCCATCGGCTTTCCGCCCACGGTGGCCGATATCGTCTCGGTGCCGCTGGTCGCGTCCTTCGGCAAGGCGCATCCGCAGGTCGAGCTGCGTCTGGTCGCCGCCTACACGGGTTACCTGCTCGACTGGCTGCATCGCGGCGAGATCGACGTTGCGGTGCTCTACGACCCGCACGCTGCGCGCTCCCTGCGCTCGCAGCCGCTGCTGCTGGAGGATCTGTTCCTGATCGGACCGCCGGATGCCGGTTTCTCGAGCGCCCGCGCCATCCCGTTCAAGGAGCTCAACGGCCGGCGCATGCTGCTGCCCAGCGTGCGCCATGGACTTCGCACTATCGTCGAGCATTGCGCGGGCGAAGCGGGCATCGCTCTCAACGTTGCGGTCGAAGCCGATTCCTATGCGACGCTGAAGGACCTGGTGCGCCACGGCCACGGTTGGACGATCTTGCCGCTGGCACCGATCCACGACGACATCGCGAACGCTCGTCTGTCCGCTGCGCCGTTGATCGATCCGGTGCCGGTGCGACGACTGGTGCTGTCCTTTCCCGCCGATCGGCCGGCGCCGAGACTCGCTCGTTTCGCTGGTGAAACGATTGCCGGTATCGTCGAGGACCAGGTCGGACGCGGTATCTGGTCCGGCCAATTGTTGACGTGATCGCTACGCCTGCGGCAGCAGTTGCGCCGTCAGCTCCTTGGCCACGTCCTTCATGTCGTTGGCGAGCTTGAGCGACGTCGCGCGGTCGAGTTGGTTGCCGAGGCCGACCGCTGCCAGCGTATGGGTGATCGTACCGCGGCCGTTCAGCACCGGCACGGCCACGATCGTCACGCCGGCAATGTAGTTGCCGCGATCGATGCTGAACTTCTGGCGGCGCGTGAGGTCGACTTCCTTGCGCCATGTTTCGTAATCCGGCGCGTTGTGCCAGCGCAGCCGGTGGAAGCGCTTCTCGATTTCGGGCCACGGCTGCTCGGTAAAGGCCGCGAGACAGCGTCCCGTGGCGCTGATCAGGGCAGGGAAGCGGCTGCCGACGTCGACATGCAGGCGTACCGGCGCCTGTGAGCGCGCCAGCGCCACCACGACCATGTGGTCGAGATCGGGCAGTTCCACGCCGATCGCCGTGACGGGATAGCGCCTCGACAGCTCGTCGAGCCTGGGCCGCACGAGGTTGGGGAAGTCGCCGTTCTCCAGCACGGCGCGCGCCAGCGGCAGCATGCCGACTCCCAGGCTGTACTGCTTGGTGAGCGGCTCCACGCGCACAAGCCGCTCGGCAATCAGGGCGCGCAGGATATGCAGCGTCGTGCTGGGCACGAGACCGAGCGACTGCGCGATCGCCTTCAAGCCGAGCGGCGTGCGGCTGCGGCTCAGAAGGCGAAGGATCGCGACCGCGCGGGTGACGGCGGGAACGGCGCGGATGCGTGGGCCGGGGCGATCTGACATTTTGTCCATATACAAATATAGGATCTATTGTACAATCGATTTGCGCGCGCCAAGATGCCGGCCATGGCGAGGCTGACCGACATCACGAGCTACGCGGAGGCCCAGGCCGAGTTCTCCTCCGCGAAGCTGTGGGAGCTGTTCGACGGCGATCGTGCGCATCTCAACATCGCGCACGAATGCATCGACCGGCATGCCGGCCGCACCAATCCCGCGGTGATCGTCGTTCGCGCCGACGGCTCGAGCGAGACGCTGAGCTTCCGCGACATCGCCGAGGATTCATCGCGCTTCGCCCACTGGCTGGTCGCCGAGGGCGTGCGGCCGGGCGATCGGGTCGCCGTCATGCTCGAGCCGTCCCGCGCCTTCTATGCGGCCGTGTTCGGTACCATGAAGGTGGGTGCCATCGCCGTGCCGCTGTTCACGCTGTTCGGACCCGACGGCGTGAAGCTCCGCGTCGAGGACTGCAAGCCCAGCCTGCTGGTCACCAACGCCGAGAAGGCGCCGCTTCTTGCCTCGGCCGGTCCGCGGGTCGTCGTCGCGGATGCCGCCTTCTTTTCGGCGCTCAAGCGCTTCGAGCCGCATTTTGCTTCCGATACGGCCGCCGATGCGCTCGCGATCTTCCAGTACACGTCGGGCACGACCCGCGAGCTTCCCGAGGCCGTCAAGCACCCCCATCGCTCGATCGTCACCCTGATGGTGGCGGCGCTCTATGGCACCGGCTTGCGGCCCGGCGATCGCTTCATCTGCCCGTCGTCGCCCGCATGGGGGCACGGCCTGTGGCATGGCACCTTGGCGCCGCTGGCGCTGGGCATCACCGTCGGCGCCTATGCCGGCAAGTTCAGTGCCGAGCGGCTGTTGTCGGCGCTGCAGGAGCACCGGTTCACCAACATCTCGGCGGCCGCCACGCACTATCGCATGATGCGCAACTCGGGCACTGCAGACCGCTTCCGCTACGGCATCGAGAAGCTCTCCTTCACCGGCGAGCCGATCGACAGCGAGACGGCCGACTTCGTCGAACGGACGTTCGGCCGGCCGGCCTGCAGCATGTACGGCACGACCGAGATCGGCGTGATCCTGGTGAGCTATCCGGGAGCGGAGGATTTTCCCGTGAAGCGCGGCTCGCTCGGCAAGCCGATCCCTGGCGGCCGCGTCGAGGTGCACGACGCCGAGGGCAAGCCCTGTGCGCCGGGTGTGACGGGCGAGATGAAGGTATGGCGGCGCGATCGCTGGATCGCCACGAAGGACCTCGGGCGCATCGACGAGGACGGCTACTTTTTCCACGGCGGGCGTGCCGACGACGTCATCATCTCGGCCGGCTGGACCATGAGCGCCGTCGAGATCGAGGATGCGATCCTGAAGCATCCCGACGTGCGCGAGGCCGGCGCGATCGGCGTGCCCGATGCGTTGCGCGGCCAGGTCGTGAAGGCCTTCGTCGTCACCGAGCGCAGGGGCGACGAGGCCTTTGCGCGCGAGATCCAGGACCTGGTGCGGCAGAGGCTGAGCCAGCACGAGTATCCGCGCCAGGTCGAGTTCGTCGCCGAGCTGCCCAAGACGCCGGCCGGCAAGATCAACCGCAAGATTTTACGTACGAGGGAAAACGCTCATGCCGGATAGGACCATCGAACGCAGCTTTCCGAAGATCACCGAGAAGGGGCTGGACGAGCTGCGTCAGCGCATCGGCGTGAAGATCGGCGTGACCGCCGAGCCGTGGTGCCACGAGGCGACGCGCGACAACATCCGCCACTATGCGCACGGCATCGGCGACGACAATCCGCTGTGGTGCGTGCCGGAATACGCAGCCAAGACGAAGTTCGGCGACGTGATCGCCCTGCCGAGCTTCCTGTTCACGACCAGCCGCATCATCTCGGGCTATGTCGGCGGCCTGCCGGGCATCCATGCCATGTGGTCGGGATCGGACTGGAACTGGCACAAGACCGTGCACCGCAACGACGAGATCAGGACCGAGGCCTGGCTGAAGGACCTGATCGTTCACGAGACCCGGTTCGCCGGCCGCGCCGTCCAGCAGATCTATCATGTCGATTTCTTCAACCAGAAGGGCGAGCTGGTGGCCGATGCCGACAGCTGGTGCTTCCGCACCGAGCGCGACCACGCGCGCGAGAAAGGCACGAAGTACAAGGAGGTGAAGGCGCGGGCGCCGCGGCGCTACTCCGAGAAGGAGCTGGCCGACGCCTACAAGCTCTACGCCGAGGAGAAGATCCGCGGCAGCGAGACGCGCTACTGGCAGGACGTCAGCGAAGGCGAGGCGCTGCCCACCATGCTCAAGGGGCCGATGACGGTCACCGGGTTCATCGCCTATGCCCAGGGCTGGGGCGGCCTCTATATCCGCGCCAACAAGCTCGCCTGGAAGCTCGTCGACGCCCATCCCGGCCTCGGCATCGCCAACCGTTTCGGCATTCCCGACTGCCCCGAGCGCGTGCATTGGGAGGAGGAGTTCGCCCATGAGGTCGGCGCTCCCGGCGCCTATGACTACGGCCCCGAGCGCGCCTCGTGGCTCACCCACCAGCTCACCAACTGGATGGGCGACGACGGCTTCCTGCGCAACGCCACCTGCAAGATCCGCCGCCACAATCCGGCGGGCGACATCCTGTTCATCAACGCCAAGGTCAAGCGCAAGTTCGTCGAGAACGGCCGCCACCTGGTCGAGATCGAGCAGGAGGCGCGCAATCAGGACGACGAACTGTCGGTGCTCGGCACCGGCATCGTCGAGCTGCCCAGTCGCTGAAGAATCAAAAGAAGAGTTCTTAGGGAGTGAAACGATGAAACGGAGAGTCTTTGCGTGCGCGGTTGTCGCTTGTCTCGGGTTCGGCCTGCCGTCGAACGCGCAGACCTGGCCGGCCAAGCCCATCAAGATCGTGGTGCCCTATCAGGCGGGACAGGGCACCGACGTCGGCGCGCGGCTGTTCGCCGAGCAGCTGACCAAGGCGTTGGGACAGCAGGTCTTTGTCGACAACAAGCCGGGCGCCGGCGGCAACATCGGCACGGCCGAAGCGGCCCGCTCGCCCAACGACGGCTACACGCTGCTGATGGGCACCGTGGCGACGCAGACCATGAACGAGTTCCTCTATCCGTCGGTCGGCTACGATTCGCAGAAGGACTTCGAGCCGATCGCCCTGGTCGGCATGCTGCCCATGGTGATCTCGGCCAATCCGTCCTTCGCGGCCAACTCGGTGGCCGAGCTGGTCGCGGCGGCCAAGGCCAAGCCCGACAAGATCGACATAGCCTTGCCCAGCACGACGGCGCGGCTGGTGTTCGAACTCTTGAAGGACAAGAGCGGCGCGCCCCTGTTCGGCGTGCCCTACAAGGGCTCGGCGACGGCCATGCAGGAAGTGACCGGCGGCCAGCTGCCGGTGATCATCGACACCGCGACGGCAACCCGTGGCCAGGTTGCGGGCGGCAAGCTGAAACCGCTCGGCATCACCACGCTGAAGTCGAGCGACCTGATGCCCGGCGTGAAGTCGGTGGCGGAGCAGGGCTTTCCGGGCTTCGAGGTCACGGCGTGGAACGCGCTCTATGCGCCCAAGGGGACGCCGAAAGCCGTCGTCGACCGCCTCAACGCCGAGATCGCCAAGATCCTCGCCCAGCCCGAGACGCGCCAGCGGCTTATGCAGATCGGCTTCGAGCCGGCCAGCGGCACGCCCGAGCAATTGGCCGCCTTCGAGAAGCGCGAGCGCGACAAGTGGGGACCGCTGATCAAGGCTGCAGGCCTCAAGGGAGACTGACGATCGCTCGGCAACCAAGAACAGACTGAGGAAACACAAGAAGGGAGAAGACGATGCACAAGATGATTGGCCGACGCCCTATCGTGGTGGGCATGCTTGGCGCCGCTGGCGTGGGTGGTCATGCAGGGGCGCAGTCGCCCATCAAGTGGGACCTTTATGCCGTGACCGGCGTCACCCATCCGATCACACTGCGCTACAAGGAGTTCGCCGAAGAGGTGAAGAAGGCGACCAACGGCAAGCTCGACATCGTGGTGCGGCCGGCCGGCGAGTTGCCGTTCCGCGCCACCGAGGTGGTCAAGGTGGCGGGCGACGGCCAGGTGCAGCTCGCCGAGGCCTATCAGGGATTCATCTCCGGATCGGTGCCCCTGGCCTCGATCACCAGCCTTCCGTTCCTCGTGCGCAATGCCCAGGAGCTCGACAAGGCCTGGCCGATCATCGACAAGTTCACGACGCCCCTGTTCGCCAAGGCCGGCGTGAAGAACCTCTTCTATCACACGTGGCCGATCCAGAACGTCTTCGGCAAGGGCAAACCGATCCGCACTATCGAGGACTTCAAGGGCCGCAAGATCCGCTCGACCGACGCCAAGCAAGCCGAAATGCTGAAGCAGCTCGGCGCGTCATCGGTCAGCCTGACCACGGCCGAAGTGCCCGTCGCGATGGAGCGTGGGGTCGCCGAAGGCTTCATCACTGCGGGCTTCAACGTTGTCGGCGCCAAGTGGTACGAGTTCGTGCAATGGGCCTGGCTGGGCGACATTCACATCGGCGGTCCCGACTACACGCTCGTCAACATTGCCGCCTACGACAAGCTCGACGCCGATACGCGCGCCAAGCTCGACGGCGTCGCCAAGGACTACGCGCCGAAGTTCCGGGCCGCCAATCTCGGCGACGAAGCCAAGGACCTCGAAACCCTCAAGACGCAGTACAAGGTCGACCTCTTCGTGCCGCCCAAGGAGCAGATCGACGTGCTCACCGCCAGGATGCGACCTTACTGGGAGCAGTGGGCGGCGTCGCAAGGTGCCAACGGCACGGCGATGCTCAAGGAGATCCAGGCCGCGCTCGGCAAGTGACGGGGACGCTCATGCAACCTTCCCCGGAACCCGCGCCGCGCGATGCGCTCGACCGCTGGGTCGGGCACCTCGCCCGGGTCTGCGGTGTGCTCGCGGCCTTGGCTGTCGTTGCCATCCTGGCGATCGTCTGCATCGAGACGGTGCTCCGCCAGTTCCAGTCCTCGCTTCTGGTGACCGACGAGATCGCGGGCTACCTCAATGCCGCCGTCATCTTCCTCGGCCTGGCGTGGACGCTGCGCGAGGGCGGCTTCATCCGTGTCGAGCTGCTGTACGACCGTGTCCACGGCGGCCTCAAGCAGGCGCTGCGCTGGCTGATCGTGCTGACGGCGGCCATCTTCGCGGCGCTCACCCTGTGGGTCTGCCTCCGGCAGGTCATCTACGCCTTCGACAACGACACGCGTGCCGTGTCGATCATCGACACGCCCGAATGGATCCCGCAGTCGGTGATGGTGCTGGGGCTGGCGGTGCTCCTTCTCCAGCTCGTGGCCTGGATGGTCGATCGTGTCCGGCGCATTCCCTGAGTGACGACCATGAACCTGGAATTCCTGACCCTGATCCTGGTCGCAAGCCTCGCCGTCATGCTGGTGGTCGGGCAGTGGACGGCCTTCGCGCTGGGCATCTGCGGCGTGCTTGTGCTCTATCTCAGCAAGGGCGTGCTCGGGCTGACCGCGCTGTCGTCGGTCGTCTGGAACAACGCCAACAGCTACATCCTGATCGCCGTGCCGATGTTCCTGCTGATGGGCGAGATCATCCTGCGCAGCGGCGTCAGCAGCTACTTCTATCGCGGCGTCGTGGCGCTGATGGGCCGCCGCCTTCCGGGCGGGCTGTTGCATGCCAACATCGCGAGCTGCGCAGTGTTCTCGGCCGTCTCCGGCTCGAGTGTCGCCACGGCGGCGACCGTCGGCACCGTGGCCATTCCCGAGATGCTGTCGCGCGGCTATGAGCCCAGGACCGTGTTCGGCTCGCTCGCCGCGGGCGGCACGCTCGGCATCCTGATCCCGCCCAGCATCGTCATGGTGCTGTACGGCGCGCTGGTCGAGGAATCGATCGCCCGCTTGTTCATGGCGGGCGTGCTGCCCGGCCTGCTGATGGCAGGCATCTTCATGGTGTTCATCGCCATCCTGCTGCTGCTGAAGCCGTCCTATGCGCCCCCGCGAGAACCAGGCCCTGACAAGTCGCGGGCGGGCGAGGCGGTGCATGTGTTTCCAGTGTTGGGGTTGCTGGTCGTCGTCCTGGGCAGCATCTATTCCGGCATTGCGACGCCGACCGAGGCGTCCGCGCTGGGCGCCGCTGGCGCCATATTGCTGGCGGTCGGCTATCGCAGCTTCACGCGCAAGGTGTTCACCGAATCGCTGATGGCCACCGTCAAGACGACCTGCATGGTCGCGCTGATCATCATCTGCGCCCAGATCCTGTCGACCGCGCTGACCTATTCCGGCGTGAGCCGCACCGTCAGCGAGTGGGTGATGGGACTGGGGCTGGGCAAGTGGCAGTTCTTCGTCGCTCTGGTCGTGCTCTATCTGGTGCTGGGCTGCTTCGTCGACGGCGTGTCGATGATCTACATGACCCTGCCCGTGCTCCTGCCCGTCGTGAAGGCGTTCGGCTTCGACCTGGTCTGGTTCGGCGTCATTCTCACGGTGCTGATCGAGCTGGGGCAGATCACGCCGCCCGTGGGACTGAACCTGTTCACCATCCATGCCATATCAGGCGGTGCGAAATTCTCCGAGGTAGCGGCAGGCTCGGCCCCTTACGTGGCGTTGATGCTGCTCGTTATTCTCATGCTCTGCCTGTGGCCCGAGATCGCGCTGTGGCTCCCGACCACGATGCGCGGCTGATCTCTAGTGTATGTGAAGGAGGAGGATGCCATGACCCGACGCAACAGCGGTGACTATGCCGTGGTGTGGCCGCGCAGCGCCAAGGCCGTGGAAGTGAAGCCGCTCGCCAAGCGCCTGGACACGATCGAAGGCAAGACCATCGCCTTCCTGTGGGACGACCTGTTCCGCGGCGACGAGATCTGGCCGATCCTCAAGCAGGAGATCGGCAAGCGCTATGCCGGCGTGACCTTCGTCGACCACGATGCATTCGGCTCCACGCATGGCGACGAAGAACATCGCGTGCTCAGCGAATTGCCGGGCAAGATCAAGTCGATGAACATCGACGCGGTCGTCTCCGGCATGGGGTGTTGAGGAAGCTGCACACCCGCCGTGTTGCGGGTCAGCGCAGTAGCAGAACAGGCCGGCGTGCCCACCTCCTCGCTTTGCT
>JAEZHS010000042.1 GCA_023436825.1 Pseudomonadota bacterium
TCCGTCGATCGGGCCGACATAATAGAAGCCCAGTTCCTCGAACAAGGTCCCGCCGGTCAGCAGGCCGCGCGTGAATTCGTCGGCGCGCCGCGCCGCCTGCTCGAGCGGACGCGGAAAGCGGCGCGCCACGCTCGCCATCAGCTCGCGCAGGGACAGGAAGGGCCGCGAGGAAATGAGCCGCGACAGGTAGGCGCTCATGGCGCCGACGGGCGGCGCGATCGACATGTCGTTGTCGTTCAGCACCACGATCATGTTGGCCCGGCTGGCGCCTGCGTTGTTCATGGCCTCGTAGGCCATGCCGGCGCTCAGCGCGCCGTCGCCGATGACGGCGATGACCTGCCGGTCCTCGCCCTTGAGCTCACGCGCCACCGCCATGCCCAGCCCGGCCGAGATCGAGGTCGAGGAATGAGCGGCGCCGAACGGGTCGTACTCGCTCTCGGCACGGCGCGTGAATCCGGAAAGCCCGCCGCCCTGGCGAAGGGTGCGGATACGATCTCGGCGGCCCGTCAGGATCTTGTGGGGATAGGCCTGGTGGCCGACATCCCAAATCAGCCTGTCGTGCGGCGTATCGAATACCGCATGGAGAGCCACGGTGAGCTCGACCACGCCCAGCGAAGCGCCGAGGTGGCCGCCAGTCACGGAAACTGCGTCGATGGTCTCGGCGCGCAATTCGGCGGCAAGCCCCTTCAGCTGCTCCGTCGACAGATTGCGCAGGTCGGCCGGATGCCGCACCCGATCGAGAAGTGGTGTCTTGGACGGTACGCTCATTGACGATCCTTCACTGCGCTCAAGTGCTTGTGCTTGTTCACCGCGCATTTGAAGCAACAATCGCGCGACATCTTGCCGCCACCATGGGCTGCATGCATGGCCGCAAAGAAACCAAACGTCCTGACCGACCGTCGGGTTCGATCGAGAGGAATCCGATGGTGAAGACGCACAATCCTTGCATGCAACTGGCAAGGCTTGCGCGCACGGTCACAGTAGCGGACAATCAGCAGTGTCGGCAAACGTTCCATCCGGCAAGGCGACCTTTCGACCTGCTTTTCGTTTGCCGGGCACAGGTTGTATTGCCTCTGGCAAGGCAGCCCGCGAATGCCGATATACGGTGCCGGCAAGTATCCCGACGCTGGCTGGGGCCTTCGAGGAGTAGATCTGGAATGCGGGTTATCTTGGCTCAGCCCCGAGGTTTCTGTGCCGGCGTGGTCCGCGCCATCGAGATCGTCGAACGCTCCCTCGAAAAGTTTGGTGCGCCGGTCTATGTGCGGCATGAAATCGTGCATAACCGCCATGTCGTCGAGCGCCTCGAGCGCATGGGCGCCGTGTTCGTCGAGGAGCTGGACGAGATTCCCGACGGCGCCGTCACGATCTTCAGCGCCCATGGCGTCGCCCAGTCGATCATCGACGAGGCCAGGACGCGCGGCCTGCCGGTGCTCGACGCCACCTGCCCGCTGGTGTCGAAGGTCCATCTCCAGGGCAAGCGATACGTTTCGCGCGGCCGGGCACTCATCCTGATCGGCCATGCCGGGCATCCCGAGGTGGAAGGCACCCAGGGTCAGGTCGACGCCCCCGTTCACCTCGTTTCGACGGTCGAGGACGTGGCCCGGCTCGAGCTGCCGGACGACGTCCCCGTCGCCTACGTCACCCAGACGACCCTCAGCGTCGACGATACGCGCGGCGTGATCGCGGCCCTGCAGGCTCGCTTCAGCGACCTCGAAGGGCCCAACGTCTCCGACATCTGCTACGCCACGCAGCATCGCCAGTCGGCGGTCCGCGATCTCTGCGCGGTGGCGGACCTGCTGCTTGTCGTCGGCAGCCGCAACAGCTCGAACTCCAACCGGCTGCGCGAGATCGGGGTCGAACAGGGGCTGCCCAGCCACCTGATCTCCGATGGCCGCGAGCTCGATCCGGCGTGGCTTAAGGGCGTGAAAACCGTCGGCCTCACTGCCGGCGCCTCGGCGCCCGAGGAGCTGGTGCTCGACGTCATCGAAGCGCTGCGCCGCCACGGCGAGGTCGAGGTCGAGACGATGGACGGCGTGCGCGAGAACATCGAGTTCCGTCTGCCTGCCGAGCTCCGGGCGGACGAGATGCCACGCAAGACTCCGGCAACGACGGTCCGATAGGTCAACGCCATGGGAATCCCTCTCCACCAGGCCGCCCGCATCGGCGCCTATCTGTTGCGGCAGCATCTCAGCGGCCGCGAACGCTATCCGCTGGTGCTGATGCTCGAGCCGTTGTTCCGCTGCAACCTGGCCTGCGCCGGCTGCGGCAAGATCGACTATCCGGCGGAGATCCTCGACCAGCGGCTGTCCTATGACGACTGCATGGCGGCGATCGACGAATGCGGCGCGCCGGTCGTCTCGATCGCCGGCGGCGAGCCGCTGCTGCATCGCGAGATGCCGCAGATCGTGAAGGGATATCTCGAACGCAAGAAGTTCGTGATCCTGTGCACCAACGCGCTGCTGCTGGCCAAGAAGATCGACGACTACAAGCCGCATCCCTCGTTCACCTGGTCGATCCACCTCGACGGCAACCGCGCGATGCACGACAAGTCGGTGTGCCAGAAGGGCACCTATGACAAGGCGGTCGAGGCGATCAGGCTGGCCAAGTCGAAGGGCTTCCGCGTCAGCATCAACTGCACGCTGTTCAACGACGCCGATCCCGCCGAGGTGGCGGCCTTCCTCGACGACATGAAGGCGCTCGGGCTGGACGGCATCACGGTGTCGCCGGGCTACGCCTACGAACGCGCGCCGGACCAGCAGCATTTCCTGAACCGCACCAAGACCAAGGAGCTGTTCCGCGGCATCCTGGCGCGCGGTCGCGGCGGCAAGGCCTGGCCGTTCAGCCAGTCGATCAACTTCCTCAATTTCCTGGCCGGCAACGAGAGCTACCAGTGCACGCCGTGGGGCAACCCGACGCGCACGGTGTTCGGCTGGCAGAAGCCCTGCTACCTGCTGGGCGAAGGTTACGCCAAGACGTTCCGCGAGCTGATGGACACCACCGAGTGGGACAAGTACGGCGTCGGCAAGTACGAGAAGTGCGCCGACTGCATGGTCCATTGCGGCTTCGAGGCCTCGGCGGTGAAAGACATGGTGCGCCGTCCGTTCCGGGCGGCGGCCGTTGCGCTGGGCGGCGTACGCACCGAAGGCGCCATGGCGAAGGACATCCCGCTGGACGGCCAGCGCCGGGCGGAGTTCGTCTTCTCGGACCATGTCGGGCGGAAGCTAACCGAGATCCGGACCGCCAAGGCCGCGCCCCAGCAGCCGGTGGCCGCGGAGTAAGGCGCGAAAGGCCGTCTCGGCTTCCAGGCCGGTGCGGATCAGCGCCGGCAACTGCCAGGGCGCGACCAGAAGCGAACGCAGCACTGCCGGCAGATCGACATTGCCGTCGCTCTTCATGCCGACTCGCGCCGCCGGCGGCAGCGTGCGGTGCGCGGCGTCGGAAATGACCCGGGCGGCGGCGAAAGGCAGGCCATGTCGCTGCGCCGCGCGTGCGGCCCGGTGAGATTCCATGTCGACGGCGATGGCGCCGGTGGCGCGATGCAGCTCCGCCTTCTGCGCCGCCGTCGCAGCGATCGTGTCGCCTCCGAAAAACAGGCCGCGTTGCGGTGCAGGCAGGCGCGATGCCAGCCGCGCGGTCCAGTCACGATCGGACGGCAGGAGTTCATCGCGATCGCACACGGCATCGGCGACCACCCAATCGCCCGGCTTCAATCCAGGCGCCAGGGCGCCCGCAATGCCGATGCTGATGACACCCAGCTTGCCCGCGGCCCGGAGATCGAGGTCGCCGCCGCCCGCCACCACCTCGACGCCGCACCCGACGAGGATGCGCCGCTCGCGCTGCAGCCCGGTGACAGCGAGGATCATCACATGCCGTAGGCGACGCGCCGGCTGTTGGTGCGGCGCAGGTTGCGATAGCGGGCGAGCGCCCACAGCGGGAAGTACGCCGGATAGCCGTGGTAGCGCAGGTAGAAGACGCGCGGGAAGCCGCCGCCGGTATAGGCGTCCTGACGCCACAGGCCGCCGGCATCCTGGTGCCGGCGCAGCCAGCCGATGCCGCGCTCGACAGCGGGATGGTCGACCTCTCCCGCCGCCATCAGCCCCAGCAGCGCCCAGGCGGTCTGCGACGCGGTGGAGGGCGCGGACTCGTAGCCGCGGTAATCGAGCTTGTAGCTGGTGCAGTCCTCGCCCCAGCCGCCGTCCTCATTCTGGATCGCGATCAACCAATCGGCGGCTTTGCGCACGCTCGGCCTCGTCCCGTCGAAGCCCGCGGCGCCCAGCGCGCAGAGCGCCGACCAGGTACCGTAGATGTAGTTGACGCCCCAGCGGCCGAACCAGCTGCCGTCCGGCATCTGGTCGCGCTCGAGATAGTCGATGCCGTCGCGCATGACGCGATTGGCCGGCGTCTCGCCGAGCTGGGCCAGCATGCTGATGCAGCGGGCGCTGACATCGGCGGTCGGCGGGTCGAGCAGCGCGCCGTGATCCGCAAAGGGGATGTTGTTGAGGTAGTGATCGACGTTGTCGGCATCGAACGCCGCCCAGCCGCCATTGCCGCTTTGCAGGCCGTTGATCCATTCGACGCCGCGGGCGATGGCCTCGTCATAGCCGGGACCCGCCTCGCTTTGGCGGCGCGCGCGGTCCATCGCCATCACGACGACGGCGGTATCGTCGAGATCGGGATAATGGGCGTTGCGGTACTGGAAGGCCCAGCCGCCGGGACGGACCTCGGGCCGCCGCTCGCTCCAGTCGCCCTTCACCTCGAGCTCCTGCAACGGCTTCAGCCAGGCAAGCCCGCGCAACGCGGATGCGTCCGCCTTGCCCTCCTGCACCTCCAGCAGGGCCTGGCTGGCGAGCGCGGTGTCCCACACCGGGGAGACGCAGGGTTGGCAGTAGGCCTCGTCGTTGCCGACCACCAGCAGCTTCTCGATCGACCGCCGGGCCGTGGCGTAGTCTGGATGATCCGGCGCATAACCCAGCGCGTCATACATCATCACGGAGTTCGCGATGGCGGGATAGATCGCGCCAAGGCCGTCCTCGCCGTTCAGCCTCTCGGTGACGAAGGCGACACAGCGCTCGACGGCACGCTGCCGCATCTTCTTCGGCCATAGCGGCTCGACCGCCTTCAGTACGCGGTCGAGCGTGTTGAAGAACAGCGCCCAGCCGCGATGCGCGTGGGCGGCCCGCCCGGGCGGTGATCGATCCGCCGTGGCGAACAGTTCCTGGATGCCGATCCCGCGCGGATTGCGCGCGCGCTTGCGCAACGCCGCCAGCACCAGCAGCGGCACGATGACGGTGCGCGCCCAGTAGGACATGCGCGAGAGGTGGATCGGGAACCAGCGCGGCAGCAGGATGATCTCGACCGGCATGGTCGGCACGTGGGCCCAGGAAAGCTGGCCGAACTGCGCCAGCAGGATTCGCGTGAAGACATTGGCGCGCTCGGCGCCGCCGTAGGCCAGGATCGCGTTGCGCGCCTTCGCCATGTGCGGCGCGTCGGGGCTGTCGCCGACCATCTTCAGGCAGAAATAGGCCTTCACCGATGCGCTGATGTCGAAGGCGCCGCCATGGAACAGCGGCCAGCCGCCATGTTCGCCCTGGATGCGGCGCAGATAGACGGCGATCTTGCGCTCGAGCCCCAGGTCCTCGGCTTCGCCAAGGTAGTGGCGCAACAGGATGTATTCCGACGGGATCGTGGCGTCGGCCTCGAGCTCGAAGACCCAGTGCCCATCGGGGCGTTGCCGGCGCATCAGCGCCTGCACGGCGCGCTCGATGTCGTCCTCGAGTCCGTCGAGATCCTTGGCCCAGGTCGTGGCTGCTCCGGTCGACATGGATCAGGCGCCGGCCAGGGCGAGCGTGGCCGCCCGGTTGCCCGACCGCAGCGCACCCTCGATCGTCGCCGGCAAGCCGGTGTCGGTCCAGTCGCCGGCGAGGAACAGGTTGGTCCACTCGGTCCGCGCCGGCGGGCGCCGCGCATCCTCGGCCGGCGTCGCGGCAAAGGTGGCGCGCTTCTCCTTCACGATCCGACAGGGCGGCACCGGCCCCGCGAGTTCGTGGACCACGGCGACGTCGCGCCACAGGAGCAAGGTCAGGGAGTCGGTATCGGTGTCCATGAGGTGATCGGCGGCGCTGACGGTGACGGATAGCCGGTCGTCGAAGGCGAAGACCCATTCCGCCGTCCCGCCGATCAGGCCCACCATGGCGAGCGCCTGCGGCGGCGGAGCGACCTGGAAATGCGCATTCAGGATGGCGTTGAAGGTCTGCGGTGCGGTCAGCCCGGGCAACAGCTTCTCGGCAACCCAGGGCGGCACCGCGACGATCACGCGATCGTCGGGCCGCACCATCTCCTCCTCGCCGTCAAAGACCAGCGCCGCCGCCCTGTCGCCGGCGAACCTGACGGCGCGCAGCGAGCGGCCGAGGCGGATGTCGGCGCCATTGCGGCGCAGGCGATCGATCGCGGGATCGATGAAGGCGGCGGCGAGATTGGGCGTGCTGATGAGCGGGCGCATGTGGCGGCCGCCCCTGGCGAAGGTCTCGCGGACAATGGCGCCGGCCAGGTCGGCCGACGCGGCCTCGGGGGCGGTGTTCAGGGCGGACAGGAGCACGGGCCGCAGGAACTTCTCCCACAGGACGGTGTCGCGGCGAACGACTTCGTCGATGCGGCGCCCGGGATGGCGCCGCAGCAAAGCGAGCAAGGCCAGGTAGTCGCCGAGGCGCGTCCCCGGCACGCGCCGGCTGGCATGGAGGATCCACCACGGCACAGGGCCGTGGTCGAGCCGGAGCATCCAGCGATCGCCGAGTTGAAGATCGACGAAGTGGAACTCGGGCCGGTCGGGGCCCGTCACCCGCCCTTCGGCGCCGATGTCGCGCAGGTAGCGAACGACCGCCATGTTGCCCGACAGGACGAGATGGTTGCCGTTGTCGATCGTCATGTCGAGCAGGCCGTCGTGATAGGAGCGGCACCTGCCGCCGGCGTGCCGTGCCGCCTCGGAGAGGATGATGCGCTCGCCACGGCCCGCCACGGCAATCGCCGCCGACAAGCCGGCCAGTCCGCCGCCAATGACGTGAACGGTCATCCGAACACGCTGCAACGCACGACGAGATAGAGCAGATATGGTTTGCCGATGCGCACCCGCCGGCGCGGCGGCGCCCAGCCTTCGGCCAGCATGCGATCGAGCAGGGCGCGATAGACGGCCCCCATCAGCCGCGGCGCCAGGAGGCTGCCGCGCGGCTTGGATCGCATCAGCCGATCCGCCGCCTTGAAATGATCGAGCGCCTGCGCCGCAAGCGCCCGGCAGGCGCCATCGACACGCGCATCGCCGATGACGGCGGCGGGCTCGGTGCTCTCGATTCCCGCCCGCATCAGAAGCTCGCGCGGCAGGTAGAGGCGGCCGACGGCCGCATCCTCGTCGAGGTCGCGCAGGATGTTGGTGAGCTGAAGCGCCCGGCCGAGGTGGTGCGCCAGCTCTCCCCCCGGCGCCTCTTCCATGCCGAAGACGCGGGTCGAGAGGCGGCCGACGGCGACGGCGACGCGGTCGCAATAGAGGCCGAGGGTCGCCAGGTCGGGGGCGCGGATGTCGGCCTCGACATCCATCTCCATGCCGTGGATGACATCGAGAAAATCGGCTTGCTTCAGGCCGAAGGCCTGCACTGCCTCCCGCAGGAAGCTGGCCTGGCCCGCCGGCTGGCCGGCGTAGAGCGCGTCGAGGTCGCGGCGCCATTCCGCCAGCGCCTCGGCGCGCGCCGGACGCGGCCGCGTGCCGTCGTCGGCGATGTCATCGACCAGCCGACAGAACATGTAGATCGCGAACATCGCCTCGCGCTCGACCTTCGGCATGAGGCGCATGGCGGTGTAGAACGAGCTGCCGGAAACGCGCCCCCGGATCGCGTCGACGTCGGATTGGGCGGCGGTCATCGCTGGCTGCCGTGCAGGCTGGGCTCGCGTGAACCGAACATCCGGCCGAGCCGCTTCAGGGCTACGCCGAGGCCGCCGCGCAGGGCGAGCCCTGCCGCCTCGACCGGACGATGATGAACGCGCTCCGACAGCGGATCGCGCCGTTCGAGGCGATGCACGAGGCTCTCTGCGAGCGCCTGGATCACGCCGACCTCCAGCGCCAGCCGCCGGTCGGCGATGCGATCGGCGAACGGCCGCGATCGATCGAGCAGCGCGCCGGTGCGACGCGCCAGACCCGCGATCACGGTGCGCAGCGCCGGCGAGGCCCGCCGCTCGCCGAGCGTTTCCACTCCCAGGCCGTGCGCACCGAGCTCATCGAGCGGGACGTAGACACGGTCGAGCTCGCGGTAGTCCTTGGCGCAGTCCTGGAGATGGTTGATGACCTGGAGCCCGGTGCACAGCGCGTCGTTCATCGGCCACAGTGCCGGCGGCTCGCCGTGCAGGTCGAGCACGAAGCGGCCGACCGGCGCCGCCGAATAGCGGCAGTAATCCATGAGCTCGGCCCAATCGGCGTAGCGCTGCTTGGTGACGTCGCGCCGGAAGGCTTCGAGGAGGTCGAGCGCATGGCGGTCCGTGAGGCTCCTCGCCTGCAAGGCCGACCGCAGCCTTGCCCCTTCCTCGCAGACGCCAGCCTCGCCGCGCAATCCTGCTTCCATCCGATCGAGCTCGGCCAGCTTCTCGGCAGCGCCGGCCGTTGCATGGTCGGCGACGTCGTCGGCCGCACGCGCAAAACGATAGAAGGCGAGGATCGTCGGGCGCAGCTCGGCGCGCACGAGCCGCGAGGCTACCGGAAAATTCTCGTCCCGGTGCCCCTTGCCGGACGCGAAATCGGCCGCGCCGGTCATGTATCTCCTGCCATGGCCTGGACACGGCCCTTCCACAGGCCACCGCGGCCGCGCCAGAAGTCGATCGCCGACTGGACGGTGAAAACGGTATAGGCAGCGCCTATGACGGGAAGCGCCAGGCCCCAGAGCGGCGACTGGCGATAGAAGCGCAGAATCGGCAGGAAGGTGATCGCCATCACCAGCCAGGCAGACAGGCCCAGCCAGCGCGCCGGTCCCTCGGCCAGCAGCGCCAGCAGCGGCGGCACGAGATAGACCAGGCCCATGGCGGCCACGGTGCCCGCCAGCGCCAACGGCGAGTAGCCGAGCTGGGCATAGGCCGAACGCGAGATCATGCCGCCGATCTTCAGGAAGCCGCCGTAGGGACGCAAGCTGACCGCACGCCGCGTCAGGCCGAGCCAGATCGGTCCCTCGGCCTTGAGTCGACGCGCCAGCGCGCAATCGTCGATGATCTCGGACCGGATGGCGGCGATGCCGCCGGCGCGTTCCAGCGCATCGCGGCGCACCAGCGTGCAGCCACCGGCCGCAGCGGCCGTCCGGCGATCGCGTCGCGCCACCCAGGCAAAGGGATAGAGCATCTGGAAGAAGTAGACGAAAGCCGGAATGAGGAAACGCTCGGCCGGGCTCGCGCAGGAGAGCTCGGCCATCAGCGAGACCTGGACGCGGCCATCCTGCTCGGCGCGCGCCACGAGCTGGCCGACATTGTCCGGCGCGTGGCCGATGTCGGCATCGGTCAACAGGAAATAGTCGGGGGCGTCTCCTGCGGCCGTGGCCTGGCGGATCCCCTGCTCGAGCGCCCACAGCTTGCCCGTCCATCCCGCGGGCAGGTCCGTTCCGGCAAGCACGTCGAGACGTCGTCGGCCTTCGACAACCCCGCCAATGCTCTGGGCAGCAGCAGCCGTGCCGTCACTGCTGCCATCGTCGACCAGCACGACGCGGAACGGCCCCGCATAGTCCTGGGCGAGCAGGCTGCCGATCGAGCTCGCGATGACGTCGGCCTCGTTACGGGCGGGAACGACCGCCACCACGGAGGGCCAGCGCATCGGCGCAGCAATCACGCCGTCATCGCGCTCGCGTGCCAGCCAGTAGCCGCCGCGCGCAGCGAGCATGTAGAGCCACACCGCGAGGGAAACCAGCCCGATGCCGGTCCACAAGGTCATGTCAGGTAGCCGGCGGTACGGAACCAGGCGAGAGCATCGACGACACCTTCCCGGTGGGGCCGGCTGCGATAGCCGAGCTCGCGCTCGGCCTTGGCCGAGGTGAAGAACATGTGGTAGCGCGACATCCTGAGCCCATCGAGCGTGAGCAACGGCTCCCTGCCCGTGAGATGCGCAACGCGCTCGGCGGCGAAGGCGAGCGGCATCAACGGCGCCCGCGGCAGCTTGATCCTGGGCGCCTTGCGGCCGGCCAGCACGGCGATGGTCGCCAGCAGCTGCTGCAAGGTCAGGTTCTCGCCGCCCAGGATGTAGCGCTCGCCGATGCGGCCCTTCTCGAAGGCCAGCAGGTGGCCGGCCGCCACGTCGTCGACATGAACGAAGTTCAATCCGGTGTCGACGAAGGCCGGAATGCGGCCGCGCGCGGCATCGAGCAGGATGCGACCCGTCGGCGTCGGCCGGATGTCGCGCGGCCCGATGGGCGTCGTCGGGCTGACGATGACGGCGGGCAGGCCGTCGCGCAGGATCATGTCCTCGACCGCGCGCTCCGCCATGGTCTTGCTGCGCTTGTAGGCGCCGATCGCCTCCTCCGGCGTGAGCGCCGCCGTCTCGTCGACCGGCGCCGTGGCGCCCGCCACGCGCAGCGCCGCGACGCTGCTGGTATAGACGATGCGCTCGACGCCGGCGGCCAGCGCCTCGCGCTTCAGGTTCAAGGTGCCTTCGACATTGGCGCGGATGATCTCGGAAGGATCGCGTGCCCACAGGCGATAGTCGGCGGCGACATGAAACAGGTAGCGCACGCCCTTGAGCGCCGCCTTCAGCGAGTCGCGGTCGGTGAGGTCGCCGACCGCCACCTCGCAGTCGAGGCCGTCGAGATTGCCGCGCGGGCTGCTCGCGCGAACGAGCGCGCGCACCTTCGCGCCGCGCTCGAGCAGGGCGCGCACGACGGCCGATCCCAGAAAGCCAGATCCGCCGGTGACGAGGGTCAGATCGCCCGGCCGCAAGGTTGCATTCATTGTCGATACCTTCGGCACCGCGAAGTCGGCCGAAGTATGACGATCTCCGGCGATTTCGCAATTCGCCGACAGACCGGCGTCGCGACGCGGCGGTTCTGACGGATCGATTCCGCTTGCGCCCATGCATGCAGCACCTTTCGGTCTTGCCGGGTGCCGCATGCGGTGCGGTTCAGTCGGCGACTTTCCATTTTTCGCCAATTTCCAACAGACCCGCGGGCGCCCGCCAACTCGTTGAATTCACGGTGCCTTTGAATTAGCGCTGTTTCCGCTACCTGTTTTTCGGTTTTCCCTCTCGGTTTCGATTCCGACGATCCTTCGCATCATCGATAATATAACCATAGTGCATAATAGTCAAGAACTGTGGTCGGGACCGCCAGTTTCGTTTCGCGAATTCTTTCGCACCATAGGGGGCCACCTCTGGCGGGTCGAACCGGCGATCACGCCATTCGTTGTGTCGCTGGCCCGAGTGCCGGCAATGCTTTCACTATCGCTTTTTGCGCGGCCAGAGCTTGCCGATGGCGAGTACGAACCGGGCCAGCGACGGGACACGGGTCGGCCGACTGAGCCGAGGATCATAGCCGGCCAGTCGCCGGTCGTTCTCCTCCAGGCAGATCTGCATGAGATCACGGAAGCCGATCTCGACGGCCGTCACTGCTTGTGCGCCATTCACCGTGAAGTTGTTCTCCTGCTGCGTGGCAGTGCGGTTGGTGCCGACGCTGCGCGCAAGCCCGATGCGAAGGCCGGCGATGTAGACCCACGCCGCCGCGACACGCAGCTCGAAGCGGATACGCCGCCACCAATTGAGGTTGACGCGGTACCATGCCAGCCAGTTGGCGAAGAGCAGGATGTGGCGGCATTCCTCCTGGATCACGGGCTCGAATGTCTCGACGAGCTCCTCCGGAAAGAAACCCGATCGCCTGGCCAGCTCGAACAGCCCGAAGGCGAAGAAGCTGTCGATCGATTCGGAATAGCCGGTGACCAGGAAGGCGAACTCCCGGTCGCGCGGCGTCAGGTAGGGCGGCTCCGCCGCCAGCTCGATGCCGTAGGCGCGCACCAGATGGGAGAGCACCTCCTTGTGGCGGTTCTCTTCCCAGGCGTTTAGCATGATGGTCGAGCGCATCTCGGCGTCGTCGAGCGAATCGGCGTAGGCGGCGAAGCTGAGGCGCGCCCTGCCCTCCGTCTGCACGGCAATGTCCCAGATGGGCAGTGACTTGAGACGTTGCAGCTCAGGGGCATCGAGGGCCGGCCAAGCGATCACCGAAGGACGATAGGGATTGAACGTCTCCTGGAACATTGCGCAGATCGCGCGCTTGTGGGCCGAGGAGCCCGGAACGAGGGGGCCGACCTCGAGACTTGTCCAGTGTCGCGCCGTCCGGTCGGCCGCCTCGACGTCCGACGGGGTGGCGGGATTCCCGGCACCGCCGGGCGGGACAAAGCGCCAGACCAGTTCTTCAAGGAGCCGCCCGCCGCCACTCTCGAGCACATCGCCCGATCTTGGCCTCGTCACCGACATCGAAATGCGCGCCTCAGTTCGAAATCGGACAGAGAATACCCGTTGCGCAAAGGCGTGACACTACACCTTCGTATGAGATGCCGCGCATTCGGTCGCAGCGCATTTCTGACCGTACGGACCTTATGTTAGTCAAGCTGCAGTGATCTCCCGAGTCCGCATGGTATCGAAGCCCAGCCTTGCGAAGCGCGCGTTGCGTATGGTCGGTCAAGTGTGTGCGATCCTCGCCGTCACGCTGGCGCTGGATTACCTCCTGCTGGCCACCGTCTTCGCCGACTGGAAACGTAACTGGGCGGATGCGGCAACAGCCTATACGCAGGCCTACATTCCGGTTCCCTGGCATCACGATCTCGCCCCCAACCAGAACTCCATGCGGCCCTGGGGCAAGGTCCTCTATCCCTTTCGCACCGACCGGTACGGCTTCCGCACGGGCGATTGTGCGCCAGGGGAGAGCGACAAGAGCAAGCCCGCCATCTTCGTCATCGGCGATTCGTTCACCGAAGGTCTTGGCGTTCCCTATGAAGAAACCTTTGCCGGCCTGATGGCGTGCGACGCCGCCAAGGAAGGCAAGGCGGTGTGGAATCTCGGCGTGATGTCCTTCAGCCCCATCATTTATCATCGAAAGATAAGGGCGGCCGCCGAGAAGCTGGACCTCAAGCCGCGCGAAATCTACGTCTTCCTCGATCTCTCGGACATCACCGACGAGGCGGTCATCTATCGCGAGGGCGCGGACGGCAACGTCAAGATGGCCCCGTCGTACCACTGGTTCGATACCGGACAGTTCCTGCTCGGCAACTTCGCGACCTTCCGGCTGCTCTACAATCTCTGGCTCGAGATGCCGTTTGGCTCGGCGGCGCCCGATGAAAGCTGGCGCGCACGCTGGAGCCTCGATCCCAAGGTCATGGACGACTGGGGCCGCCGCGGATTGGAGCTGGCGGGCAAGAACCTGGACAAGATCGTCGAGATCTGCCGGGAGTGGAAGTGTCAGCTGACCCTGGTGGTCTATCCCTGGCCCGACAATGTCCGGGCGGGCGACCGCAACAGCATCCAGGTCACGCATTGGCGGCAGTGGGCCGCTGACCGCGGCGTGCGCTTCGTCGATGGCTTTGGCCCTTTTTTCCAGGAGCCGCCCGACGTCGCGATGCGCAAGTACTTCATTCCAGGCGATTCGCACTTCTCGGCCGGGGGGCACCGCCTCCTCTTCGAGGAACTGAAGCGTTCGGTCGGCGAGTTCTGAGGCCCACAACCCGGAAGCTTGCAGAGGTTGTGACGGCCCGAAGTAGCGCCACTCATAAGTGGCGCCTTGTTTGACAGGCAGCCCCCGGAGCCTGAAACTTCCGCAGGCGGGGTCAAATAGAGAACCGCGAACGAAATGGCACCTTCCGAACGGAGACTGTCTGCGATCCTGCATGCCGATCTGGCCGGCTTCGTGCGTCTGGTCGAGAGCGACGAAGAGCTGACCTTCGAGCACCTCCGATCGGTGCGCAGCACGATCTGGCATCCGGCCATCAAGGATGCCGGCGGCTCCCTGATCCACAGCACGGGCGATTCCATGCTCGCCGAGTTCGGCTCGCCGGCTGTCGCCGTCGAGGTGGCCATCGGCATCCAGGAGCGCATGGCGCGGTTCAACGAGGATCTCGCCGAGGAGAAGCGCCTCCTGTTCCGCATCGGCGTTCATCTCGGCGAGATCATCATAGACCAGACGGGTCACGACCTCTTCGGCGACGGAGTGAACCTGACCGAACGCATCCAGGTGCTGGCTGAACCGGGCGGCATCGCCGTGTCGCGCGCGGTGCGCGACGTGGCCAAGCTGCGCGACGACTATGCCTATGTCGATGGCGGCGAGCATCGCGCCAAGAACGTCAGCCGGCCGCTGCACATCTACAGAGTGCGGGTCCGCGAGACCGCCGTCACCGTGGCGAGCAGGCGGGCGCCCGTGCGCGGGATTTTCCATTTCCACGGCACCGACATGACAGGCCGCAAATTCGGCTTCGCCGTGCCGATGGACGAGCTGGTCAAGCAAAAGCAAAGCGTGCTGATCGGCCGGGATTCCGGCCAGTGCGATGTCGTCCTGCTGAATACGTCGGTTTCCCGGCGCCACGCGCGGCTGAGCGTGGGCAGCAACAACACTCTGCACATCGAGGATGTCGGATCGACCAACGGCACCTCGATCAACGGCACGCTGATCGCGCCCGGGCAGTCACGGCCGCTGGAGCCGGGATCGACGCTCAAGCTCGGCGATATCGAGCTCGTCGTCCGCTACGACTGATCCAGTTGCGCGGCACAGCGCTTCGACGGATTGGGCGGGCGCGGCGCCACATGCACTGCCAGCGAAACTCTGGTTTGCGCCCTTTCCGGTAGTCCTTCTACCGGAATCGCCTCTGTCGAATTGGCGGAGCCCGGGCCGTCCGGAAGCAAGCGACCGGACGCACCCCGAGCGGTGTCTGCCACAGCCTTTTGGTCTCGGATCAACGATGCAAAGAGCGGGAGCGCGTAGAGGTAGCGTAACCGCCCGATAATATAACCAAAGTTCATAACCGTCAACAACTGTGGTCGGGGGCGCCAGTTTCGTTTTCGCGACTTTTGAGGCTCCGCAGAGGGCCACCTCTGGCGGGTCGAACCGTCGATCACGCCATCCGTTGCGCGCCAAGAGAACCTGCTCATCCGCGATCTCCATCCCTATGATTTCATTTGGTTGAAGGGCATGCTGCCGTCGGAAGAGGCCGCGAAGTCATGCGACCTTGGAGGTCCCATCAACCGTGGTCACCTTGATGAAGCCAGACCGATGATGACCGGCATCTTTGCGGTCCTGCTGACCGCTTTCTTGCTGAATGTCGCCGGGCTCGGGCGTCTTGCCGTCGCCTGTCTCCTAGTTTGCCTCGCCCTCAGCATCGGCCTCTTCCTGTGGGAGATCCATAGTCCAGAGTACGGCTTCCGCATGCCGTGGCTGGAGTTCTGACCGTGCCGATCGTCGTCCTGCTGGACCGCCTGGTCCTGCTGCTCATGCTCGCGGCCCTCGCGGCCATTCTCACCGCAGCGATGGTGCTGCAGGTCGCCTTCGGAGAGATCCCCTGCCCGCTCTGCCTGCTGCAACGGGTCGCCATGCTCGGCTGCTGCCTCGGCCTCGTCCAGCAATTGCGCGCCGAGGAATCGCAGCGCGGTGCGGGCTTGGGGCTGGTCTTCGCGCTCCTGCTGCTGGTGATCTCGGCCCGCCAGACCCTGCTCGATATCGTGCCGCGCCCCAGCCATTCATACGTCGGACAAGCGGTCTTCGGCATGCATATGCCGGTCTGGTCCATCGTCATCGCCGTGGCCTTGCTGGCCGGCTTTGCGATCAGGTTCGCCCTGTTCGGCGCCCCGCGCGCCGCCGCTGAGACCGCGGGTTCCGCGATGCGCCGATGCGCACGCGGGCTCGAGATCTACGTCGTCTTCGTCTGCGCCATCAACTTCGTGGCCGTCGTCCTGCAATGCGGGTTCGGCGAATGTCACACGTTCGGCTACCGACTCGTCTGACAGTCAGGCGACGCCGGCAAGATGGGCAACCGCTCGCCAGGCGTGATGCGCGCGCCGGTCGAGCAGCCGCACCGCATCGACGTTGGCCATGGCGTCGCTTGCCGTGAGCTTGCCGGAGGCCACCGAATCGAGCGCCGTCTGCCGATAGCGGACGCGCAGGCCGGCAAGCTCCGCGGAGCAGCGCGCGAGATGATCGATGGACTGGACAGTCTTCGCGTCTGCGGGGGCGACCGCGGTGTGTTCCACCGTGACGTGCTCGAGCATGGCAGCGCCGTCGGCCGCACTTTGCATGGCATCCGTGTAGAGCTGTACGGCGCGCCGCTCCTCGGGGCCGTCGAGTGAAGCCGCAGCACTCTCCTCGATCATCTCCCCAGCCACCGCGGCAAGCTGGATCGTGTGGTCGAGGGCATGCAGCGTGTCGATGAACCACTGACGCTCGTCCTCCGACGGCAACGGCTCGCTCACCTTTGAGAGGAAGGCGTGCACCTGCTGCAGGGCATCGGAGGCCGCCACGGCGCCGCCGCCGGCCAAACACAGAACTTTCAGGACATGCGCCACCGTCCGGCGCGCCGCTTCGATGGCGACGATGGGAGAGGCGGCGAGGGCGGCGGGATCGAGATAGCGCGTGAAGGCCGGGCCGCGCTCGGGAACGATGCGCTCGATCAGCCGAGTGAAGGGGCCGATCAGCGGCAGCAGGATCGCCACGCCCACCACGTTGTAGGCCGTGTGATAGGCCGCCACCAGCGTCACCGGATCGACGGTCGCGGCGGCGCGCAGCATCAGGCGGGCGGTCGCGGGGAACAGGACGAGCGCCACGACGGCGGCGATCAGCTTGAAGGCGATATAGGCCACGGCCAGCCGCTTGGCGGTGTTGCTGGCGCCGATCGCCGCCATCGCCGAGCTGGTCGATGTGCCGATGTTCTGGCCGATGACCAGCGCCAGGGCCTGGTCGAGCCCAATCGCCCCGGCAAAGAGCGCCGAGATGGTGATGGTGATCGCCGCAGTCGAGGACTGCATCACGGTGGTCATCACGATGCCGGTCGCGACCAGCACCAGCAGCCCGAGCATGCCGGGTCCCCACGGCACGTCGGGCCCGCCCAGGACTGCCGGGAGGTCGGCCGGCTGCAGCTGTTCGGCCAATCCGCTCATGCCCTGCTGCAGCGTCGTCAGGCCGACCAGGATCAGGGCAAATCCTGCGATCGCTGCGCCGCTCGCCGCCCATCGGCCCTTGCCGATCAGTTTCAGCAACGCGCCGACGAAGACGATCGGCAGGGCATAGGTAGTGAGCGAGATCCGCACACCCAGCAGCGCCACCAGCCATCCCGTGCCGGTCGTGCCGATGTTCGCGCCGAACACCAGGCTGAGACCTTGGGGGAAGGTCAGCAGCCCGGCGCTGACCAGGCCGATGGTGGTCATGGTCGTGGCGCTGGACGACTGCACCAGAAGCGTCACGATTGCACCCCACACGGTGCCGCTCAACGACGTCTCCGTCGCCTTCGCCAGCACGGTGCGAAGCGCCGAGCCGGCGAGCGCCTTCAGGCCGTCGGTCATCACGGCCATGCCGAGAAGGAAGAAGCCTATTCCACCTGCGATGGCGACCGTCGTTTCCAAGGTCTCACCGATCAGAATGAACCGAGCAGAGTACCCAACACGATTACCGCGACCAAGGCCAGCAGCGCACTCACGATCGCGGCCATGACGATGTCGAAATAGCTCTTGGCATGAGTCGAGCCGCAGACCGCCAGCAACGTCACGACCGCGCCGTTGTGCGGCAGGCTGTCGAGCGTGCCGGCACCGATCACCGCCACGCGATGCATCAGGCCGGGATCGATGCCGTGCTCGGCCGCGAGCTTCATATAAGTCGGGCCGAGCGCATCGAGGGCGATGGTGAGCCCGCCCGAGGCCGAGCCCGTCAGCGCCGACAGCACGTTCGTCGCGATGGCGAGCGACACCAGCGGTCCCCCGTCGATGCCCAGCACCCACTCGCGCACGACGGCAAAGGCGGGAAGTGCGGCGACGACGGCGCCGAAGCCGACCAGGCTTGCGACGCTGAGCGCCGGCAGCACGGCGGCATTGGCGCCGGCATCCATGCTCTGCCGCACCGAAGGCAGGCGGTAACCGCTCACCAGCAGCAGGACGACGATGGCCGCGGCGAGCGCCACCGCCACCGACCAGACGCCGCCCACCGCCGTCAGCGAGGTCCCGCCCCAGCGCGGCTCGGCGAGGAAAGCGGTGTCCAGGCGCGGCAGGACGACGAAGGACATCAGGAGGTTCACCGCAATGACGACGACGAGCGGCAGCGCAGCGAGCAGGAAGTGAGGCTCCACAGGAGTCGGCTCGGCATGATGGATCTCCGCCGGATCGAAGGCCTGCGCTGTCGTCGCGCGCTCGCGCACCAGCAGATCGTCTGCCGCAGCATCGACGGGCACCGGCGTATGGTCGCCAAAGCCCTCGCTGCGCCGCCGCGCCACGGCGGCGGCGCGTTGCAGCCACCACAGGCCGAAGCCCAGCATGATCGCGGCGGCGATGACGCCCAGCCCCGGTGCCGCAAAGGGCGTGGTGCCGAAGAACGGCATGGGGATGGCGTTCTGGATGGCGGGCGTCCCCGGCAGCGCCGACATGGTGAAGGTGGAGGTGCCGAGCGCGAGCGCCGCCGGCATCAGCCTGCGCGGAATGGCGGCGGCCCGGAACAGTGCCTCGGCCATGGGTGCCAGAACGAAGAACGCGACGAACAGGCTGACGCCGCCATAGGTCACGAGGGCGCCCGCCAGCACGACCGCGAGCACGGCCCGCTCGTTGCCCAGGCGGGTCGTCAGCCACCGGGCGATCGCCGTGACCGAGCCGGTGTCCTCCATAAGCTTGCCGAACAGGGCGCCCATCAAGAAGATCGGGAAGAACTGCGCCAGAAATTGCGCAGCGCTTCCCATGAAGGTCTGCGTCCAGTGCGCCAACAGCGGTTCGCCGGCGAAGGCGGCCGCCAGGAGCGCCGCCGCAGGCGCCAGCAGCAGCACGCTCCAGCTGCGATAGGCGAGCCATACCAGCAGCGCCAGGCCGAGCAGGATTCCGGCCAGGCCCATCAGACGCCTTCCAGCAGACGATCGATGTCGACCGTGGAGCGCGCCCCCAGGTCCTTGCCATGCGCCGCCAGGAAGGCGTCTGCCGCGCGGCGGCCTTCGTCGCGCAGCAGGCAGAGGAAAGCCCATTCGGCATTGAGCTTCGACGAGGAATCGAGCTCCACCAGCATGTCGCTCCGGATCAGGTGGAGGCGCATGCGCGACCAGTGCGCGACCTCGGCATCGTCAGCAGACGCCACCCGCCGCAGCAGCGCCATCATGCGCAACTCCTTCAAGAGCACGGCGTTGAACGACACTTCGTTCAGACGATTGAGGATGTCGCGCGCGGACTTCGGGACGCCGGGCCGCTCAACCGGATTGATGCCGACCAGGATGGTGTCGTCCGAGATGCATTCCTGCACCAGCGGCGTCATCGTCGGATTGCCGGAATAGCCGCCGTCCCAATAGGCCTCGCCATCGATCTCGACGGCCTGGAACATGGTCGGCAGGCAGGCCGATGCGAGCAGCACCTCGGACGTGATCTCGGCATTGCGGAACACGCGCGGCCGGCCGGTGCGCACGTTGGTCGCGGTGATGAAGAGCTTTATGGGCGCGGTCGCCAGCCGCGAGAAGTCGATCGACTCGGACAGCACCTTCGCCAGCGGATTGAGCGCCCCGAGGGAGAGGTCATAGGGCGAGAAGACGCGCGCCATCAGGTCGAACGCGACATAGGCGGGCGAGTGATTGAGCGACCAGCGGCCGAGCAGGACGTCCATCGGACTGCGCTGCAAGGGGCTGAAGGCGGCCGCCTGGGAAACCCGGCGCCAGAACGCTTCCAGCGCCGCGCGCGCCGCCTCGGGCCCGCCATCGGCATGACCCGCCGTCATCACCGCGGCATTCATGGCCCCGGCCGAGGTCCCGGAGATGGCCTCGATGTGCAGCCCGGTCTCCTCCAGGAGCCGGTCCAGCACCCCCCAGGTGAATGCACCGTGCGAGCCGCCGCCCTGCAGGGCGAGGCCGATCAATCGAGAGGGTGGCGCGGCGCCGACGGAGGAAGGCTGCACTGACATCGGCGGTCCCTTCGCATGCGCTGCAGATCGACGTCGTTCCAAGAAGCGGGGCTTGGACCATGAGATTACATGGTGACGGGCGGATGTACTCCCGGCAGGACGCAACTCCAATATGCGTTTGCCCGTCCCCTCGCCCCTTTTTACATTCCTCGAGCTGGGGAGTACGCGTAGCCAGGGGGCGACATGCCGACGACAATGAACTTCACGCTCAGCCCGACTCTGCTGAGCCATCTGACTTCGGGCGGGGCGGGCAACGGCGTCTATGCTTATGCCTTCGCCTTCGAGGGGACGAACCTCATCCCAGGCGGGGCTGTCACCCTGGTCAACAACGGCGTCGCCGCCGGCGCACCGTCCGTCGCGCTGACGACCGCGGGCCATACGACCTTCACGTCGGGCAAGATCTACATCGTCGTCCAGCAGACCGGCCCCGGCGGCACCAGCGACCTCGCGTCGACCGTCACTCATGTTGGCGACATCAACTCAATCGATTCGGGAACGCGGAACTATCGCTTCGATCTTCTGGAAGCGACACTGTCGAACTCGGCGTCCGATGTCGCCGACATCTCCGCCATCAACCAGTTCGGGTCGACCCTGACGCTCGCGGTCCAGTACCAGGGCGGCATCACCGACACGCGCGGCTATGCCGTCAGCGGCCAGGCGATCGACACGGCGATCACCAACATGTCGCCGGCCGGCATCCAGAACCAGACCTTCACGGCGCCTGGCAACACGCCGCTCAACGAGCTGCGCAACGTGATCGTGCCCGGCAACAACTTCGTGCCCAACCCGATCCCGGGCAGCGACTGGACGTCCTACGTCAACGCCTTCAAGAACTTCGCGAGCAACATCGAAATCGTCTCGACCTTCAACGGCTCGCCGGTGCAACCGCGCGCGGCGCTGTCGGTCTACAAGGCGGAGTACGATACCGGCACCAATTCGTTCTGGCTGGTGCCCGACACTGCCCACGGCAGCATGTCGACGGACTACATCAACATCTCGGCGCAGGATCTCATAAACAACATCTACCTGCAGACCGGGAAGCTGACCGTCCATGCCGGGTCGAAGACCGGCACGGCGACGACCTACGATTCGTTCACGCCGAACAATGCAGCGGGCGACGTCGCCAAGTTCTTCGTCGCAGGCTTCGACGCGGGCTTCTGGGGTGCCACCGGCAATTCGGTGAACCCCAAGGATTCGAGCACGCTCGACCTCAGCGAGACGTGGAACTGGAACGCCAATTACGCCTACAACGCCATCCTCAATCCGGCCGTCGGCTATTCCAACGCGCTCGGTACCGGCGCCGGCACGCCGACCGGCCAGAACCGTTTCTACGATCCCTACGCCGCCGAGTTCTTCAAGAACAGCAACGCTTACGGCTATTCCTACACCGACCTGATCTCGGGCGGCGGCGGCATCAATCCGGCGATCAGCCTGTGGGACAAGGCGACCAACGCCAACGTCCAGACCGTCAATGTCACGCTCTACGATCTCGGCGAAACGCCGGCCTCCGGCTTCAAGACCGGCAACACCGGCTACGTGGCGCCGGTCGGAGCCGACTACCTGCCGGCGGCGACGACCAGCACCAACCAGTTGCAGTTCACCTTCGGCTTCAGCGTCGGCTCGACCCTGCTGGCGCCGTCGAAGGACACGCCGATCACCTTCCGATTCTATGCTCCGGGCGATGCGCAGGCGGGCGCGGACGGGTTCGTCGCCCTGTCGCTGGCGAAGGGCGACTGGTACTACTACCAGCTCAACAAGAGCGGCGCGCAGTGGCAGCTCGTGCCCACCAATCCGGGCGGCCAGGCGGGCTTCTTCGACATCCAGAACGTGCCGGTGACGGCCGACGGCAGCCCGGCCTGGTACCAGCTGATCTTCGGCGACGTCCATTCGAAGTCGACCTACAACATCTACGCCACGTCGGCCGGGGGCGTGTTCACCAGCGTGGTCGCCGACCACGGTGTCGAGGTCACGACCTTCGGCGCCGGCAATGTCGGGCTGAACTTCGCGCCGGGCGGCGCGATGACCTACGATCCCGCGACGTTCCACGCGCCGACGGGTGTCGCGCCGGCGGGCTCGGGTTCGCCCAACCCCTTCACGCCAGCCTCGCCGCCGCCCGAGCCCCCGCCACCACCGGCACCCGCCGCGCCGCGCGTCGGCTCGCTCAACGGCTCGAGCTTCGTGGTGGCGCCGGACTTCAACGACCTCAAGTCGGCCGAGCTCGCCTTCGGCATCAACACGGCAGGCGATGGCAACTGGCTGTTGCCGGGCCAGATCGCCCAGGTCGAGCTCCACGATGCGGCGCACACGAGCTGGCTCATGACGCCGATCAACACTCAGGCGAACTCCCAGGGAGACTGGACGACGGCGCAGTCGGCACAGTTCGGCAACGGCACCTACATCGCCTTCCTGCAGCAGTACCTGCCAAGCGACATCGATCTGGACGACGAGACCTATACCGACAGCCAGACCGTCACCTTCACGGTCAACCTCGACACGCTTGCCCTCGGCGCCGCTGCTGGCGGCACGGCACTGGCACTCTCGGCCGGCGGCCCAGGCGCCGGCTCCGGCACGCAGGGCAACTGGATCGAGCTTTCGAGCCTTGGCTCGACGATGCCCAATGCCACGCTGGTGGCCTACTCGACCGACGGCAGCGGCAACATGCTGAAGCGCGATGGTTCGGGGACCACGACGTCGCTCGACGATGCGGCGCTGGCCAAGATCGGCGCCGTCGCCGCCGACAACGGCTCATCGTTCTTCAACGGCAAGCAGTCGGTCTACCTGCCGGTCGGCGAGAACCTGAAGTTCGCCGTCGTCGCGGGCAACGGCCAGGTCGACCTCAATCCTCATGTCAACGTCAGCGGCGACGGAACGTTGGCGGTCTCGATCAGCGACGGCTTCGGGCGCATCGATCTCAGCGCCCGGGTCGACAACATGCTGGACCACTCCGAGACCATGGCGGCGGCGCAGCGCCTCAGCGACCACTCCTGGGTCTATCTCGAGCAGGGAACGACGGTGAATGTCAGCCTGGCGTGGAGCGGCGACTTCATCAACAGCCTGCATTTCGTGCGCGTCGACGTGAACCCGACCAACGCCAGCGAATGGCAGGTGGGCGGCGTGGCCTACGGCAACACCGAGGCCTTCCGCACGGCGCTGCAGAGCAACTGGGAGTTCACCACGACGCAGGGCCATTCGACCGGCACGGCGCGGGCCACCTGGACGGTGCAGGGCGGCGACGGCTTCTACGCGCCGGTGCTGGTCAACCCGTTCGGCGAGATCTTCACCCTCGACCAGTCGGCGACCAACATCGCCAACGCCGACGGCCGCACGCACATCCGCAACTTCGGCGCCAACACCTTCGGCTTCGAGGACAACACCGCGGCGCGCAGCGCCGACTTCGACCACAACGACATGGTCATGAAGCTCGGCATCGGCGAGTGGTTCGTGTAGTGCCCGAAAGCTTCGTCGTCGTCGACTGGGGCACCTCGAGCTTTCGCAGCTGGCTGATGTCGGCCGATGGAACCGCGCTGGCGGAAAGCCGAGGCAACGAAGGCATGCTGCATTGTGCCGGCGGCGCCGGCTTCGCGCCGGTGCTCGGCGAGCACCTCGCGCGGCTCGGCGCACCGCAACGGGCGCCAATCCTGATCTGCGGCATGGCGGGCGCGCGGCAGGGTTGGGTCGAGGCCCCTTACTTAAAGACGCCGACGCGGCTCGATGCCCTGCACGAGGGCGCCGTCCGCGTGGACGCGCCCCGTGACATTCGCATCCTGCCGGGCATCGCCCAGGCCGAGGCCGACCGGCCCGACGTCATGCGCGGAGAGGAAACCCAGCTTCTGGGGGTGACCGAACCCGACTTCACGGGGCTCGTCTGCATTCCCGGCACGCACAGCAAGTGGATCAGGATCGAGGACGGTCGCGTCGTCGAGTTCTCGACCTACATGACGGGCGAGTTGTTCTCGGTGATCGCCCAGCACAGCATCCTCGCCCATGCCGTCGAGTCGGTGGGGCCGACGCCGGCCGACAGCCCGGCCTTCCGCGCGGGACTTGATGCGGCGTCGAAGGCGCCGACGGGCCTGACCGCCTCGCTGTTCCGATTGCGCGCGGCGCAGCTTCTGGGCTTCGAGCAGCGCGCCGACGGTGCGGCGCGCCTGTCGGGCCTTTTGATCGGGACCGAGCTCGCCGATGCGTTCGGCCGCCACGGATCGCCGCGATCGGTGCGGCTGATCGGCGCCGGCGCGCTCGGACGGCTTTATGGGATGGCACTGTCGGCGCAGGGTCTCGACGTGACGACGGTCGATGCCGAGCAGGCGTCACGGCGCGGCCTCACCCGGGCCGCCGTCAGGATCTGGGGAGCGACATGACGGATCTGGTTCCGTGGCCCAAGGTGAAGCGCTCGCTGATCGCCATCCTGCGCGGCATCCGCCCCGACGAGGCGGAAGCCATCGTGGACGCGCTGGTCGAAAGCGGCTTCGAATTGATCGAGGTGCCGCTGAACTCGCCCGAGCCCTTCGCCTCGATCGAGCGGCTCGGCCGGCGGTTCGGCAAGGATTGCCTGATCGGCGCCGGCACGGTGCTGAGCGCCGACGATTGCGCGCACGTCTCCGACGCCGGCGGACGATTGATGGTCGCGCCCAACGTCGACGCCGACGTGCTGGCGATGGCGCATGCCCGGCATATGGTGACCATGCCCGGCGTGTTCTCGCCCACCGAGGCCCTGCTCGCCGTGCGCTGCGGCGCCTCGGCGCTGAAGTTCTTTCCGGCGTCGGTGCTGGGGCCGTCGGGCATCGCAGCGCAGCTTGCCGTCCTGCCGAAGGACACGGTCGTGGGCGCCGTCGGCGGCGTGTCCGACAAGAACCTCGGCCCCTATGTGGCGGCGGGCATCCGCACCTTCGGACTGGGCAGCAGCCTCTATCGTCCAGGCATGACGGCCGCCGAGGTGCGGGAGCGGGCGCTGGTCTCGATCAGGGCCTATGACGAGGCGTTGGTCGGCTGATCGACCAATTTCCCGTCATCCCGAGCGGAGCCGCCCGAAGGGCGGCGTAGTCGAGGGACCTTTTCTTGCCGATGCGTCGACAGAACAGGTCCCTCCACTGCGCCTCGCTACGCTCGGCTCCGGTCGGGATGACGGACCTGACGCCGAAGCAGCGTCCGTGCGGCCTTTGCGCCTGCCGCGAGGACGTGATCCGACGACGGAGTCCCCTTGACGGTACGGGCGAGCTGAAGGGTGCCGATAAGGAGGGCGTAGAGCCCCAGTGCGACGTCCTCCCGATCCTGGGTCCGCGATGGCAAGGCCTTCACCATGTCGCGCACGACGGAGAGAAGGCGTTCGGCGCAAAGACGGCGCGTCTGCAGCGGCTGGCGCGCGAGCTCCGGCAGGAGCGCCGCTGCCGCACAGCCCTTGCCTGGATCGTCGCGATGCTCCGGCGACAGGTAGGCCTCGATGAGGCCTTCGAGGCCGCCAGCGGCCAGGATCTCCCGCAATCGGTTCGACTGATCCTCGAGAGCCGCTCCCACGCTGTCGCGGACAAGGGCCGCCTTCGACGGAAAGTGCGGATAGAAGGCCCCGTTGGTCAGCCCGGCGTCGCTCATGATGTCGGCAAGCCCCGAGGCGGCGATGCCGTCCTTGCGGAAACGCTGCGCCGCTGCCGCCATGATCCGGCGGCGCGACGCATCCTTGCGGCCCTTTTCGTAGCGCATGAGATTTCCTCGTCCGGCGCACGCTTGTCGACGGAACGACGATCGCCCCATCATAGTACGATCGTAATCCAATGAATGAGTACGAGCCATGGTCCAAGACGTTGCGCTCATCGTCGGCGGCGGCCCCGGCATCAGTTCGAGCTGTGCGCGGCTGTTCGCCAAAGAAGGCATGCGTGTCGCCGTCGCCGCCAGGAGCCCGGACAAGCCGGTGCTGCAGAAACTGGAGGAGGCGCACGGCATACGCCGATATGCCTGCGACGCAAGCGATCCCGCCGCCGTGGAGCTGCTGTTCAGGAACGTCGTTGGCGACCTCGGGTCGCCCACGCTCGTCGTGCACAACATAGACGGCAGGGTGCCCGGCATTTTTCGCAAAGGGATAACCGAAGCCGAGCCGGCCATGGCGTTCGACACACTGAAGAACGCGGCGTTCAGCGCCTTCCTGGTGGGTCAACAGGCGGCCCGGCTGATGCGCGAGAACGAGACGAGCGCGAACGGAGCGAAAGGGACGATCATTTTCACCAACGCAAGTGCCGCGCTAAAAGGCTTCCCCTTGAGCGGCGCCTTCGCCATGGCCTGTCACGCCAAGTCCGGGCTGGCCCAGAGCATGGCGCGCGAATTGATGCCGCAAGGCATCCATGTCGCAAACGTGCCCATCGACGCCGCGATCGGCTGGCGGCAGGAGGACGGCACGCGTGCCCACCGGCGGGCGGGAACGACCGTCGACGACAACATGGCCGATCCGGACCATATCGCCGAAACCTACCTGCAGCTGCATCGCCAGCATCGATCGACCTGGGCATTCGAGATCGCGTTGAGGCCGTGGGTCGAGAAGTGGTGACAGGCTGACGCGCTTCAGTCCTCGGCCGAGATCAACCTGAACTCGGCCTCGTTCTGTCGCGCGGCGTCGACTTGCCGGACGAGCCTGCGGAAGCGTTCGAGGTCGGCGCCCGCCAGCTTCGCCTTCTTCGCCTGCGAGACCTTCATCGGATCGACCACCTGGCCGTTGTTGATGACCTCGAAATGAAGATGCGGGCCGGTCGAGCGCCCGGTATTGCCGACGAAACCGATCACCTGCCCGCGCTGGACTTTCGCGCCGGCAACAATGCCCGGCGCGAACGCGGAGAGATGGCCGTAGACCGTCGCAAGCTTGTCGGCGTGATCGATGCGGATCCAGTTGCCGTAGCCGGCATTGGGCGCCGCGCCGACGACGATGCCCTCGGACGCCGCCAATACCGGCGTGCCCGTCGGCGCGAGCAGATCGACGCCGTTGTGCATCAGGAACGTGGCGCCGCCGCGCGGGGCAATGCGGCCGGGGCCCGGCGCCAGGCCGAGCGCAACACCGCGCGCCGTCGCCACGTTGGTGCTGGCGCCCACGGTGCCGAGGCGGCTCGGCGCGCCGAGACCGTTGCGCGGCTGTTCGAACGGATCGGCGCGCACACCGAAGCCGGACGACACGCTGACGGTTTCCAGCGGCAGGCGCATCGCCGGCGCGGAGAGCGATTCGCCGTTGCCGAGCCACAGCTGCTCGGCGCCGCGAGTCGGGCGAAAGCCGTAGAGGGCGATCCTTCCCTTGGCGGCGGTCAGGACTTCGGCCGACACGATGCGGCCGGCGCCGATCTCCCGGCCGTCGCTTGCGACAGTCTGCTGGTAGCGGATGGAAAACCGGTCACCACTGCCGAGCTGGTGGTTGGCGAGGGCCAACGACAAGGCGTCTGTCAGCTTGAGTCCGAGATCTGCCGGCAACCCGGCGCGCACCAATGAGTCTTCGACCGATTCCTCGACGACGCCGCTGACGATGTTCTCGTGGTGAGCGAACGGATCGTCGGCCGCGGCAGCAACTTCCACTTGGCCGCCCAGCACCTTGTCCTCGGCGGCGATACCGCCGGCCAGGTCGGCATCGAAAGCCGAAGCCGGCCCGCAAAGCAGCACACAACTTGAAACGAAGGCCAGCACAGCCCGGAATCCATCACTCGACGCAGGCATGAATTGCCTCTTACGGCGTTGACCCAACCCACCCGCCCAGACCAGCAGGGCGCCGCTGCCGAGGCCAGTGCCATTGCTGTGACGGGGACCGACGTCGATCGAGAGCCGGACAGAAATATGTCACAGCATCGAGCCGATCCGGATATCGTGAGACCATGACGCGCATCGCTCTCGTCCACGCAACGCCCGCCGCCGTCGATCCCATCAAGGCCGCCTTCGCCGAGGCCTGGCCCGAGCCCGACCTCGTCAATCTGCTCGACGATTCGCTCAGTCGCGACCGTGCCGTCACCTCGGAGCTGACGGACGGCATCTTCAGCCGCTTCGATGCGCTCGGGCGCTATGCGGTCTCGCTCGGCGCCGAGGCGATCCTGTTCACCTGCTCGGCCTTCGGCCCGGCCATCGAGCGCGTGGCGCGGTCCGTCGACATTCCGGTACTGAAGCCCAATGAGGCGATGTTCGCGGAAGCCATCGTCGTCGGCGGCACGATCGGCATGCTGGCGACCTTCGCGCCGTCGATCGCCAGCATGTCAGAGGAGTTCGAGGAACAGGCCCGGCAGGCCGGCGCGACGGCGCGCCTCAGGAGCGTGATGGTGCCGGGCGCGATGCCGGCGCTGCTGGCCGGACGGCGCGAGGAGCACGACGCCCTGGTCGCGAAGGCCGCGGCCGAGCTCGTCGGCTGCAACGCGATCATGCTCGCCCAGTTCTCGATGGCGCCCGCGGCCGCACGGCTGCGCTCCCAGACGAGCGTTCCCATCCTCACCAGCCCGGCTTCCGCCGTCGCCGCCTTGAAGAGCCGGCTGACTCAACCAGAGCATGGTCCGCGCTAACGGAACCACTTCGCCCACGCGTTCATGCTCCTCTCCCCCGCTAGGGCCCGCTAGGGGGAGAGGAGCATGAGCTGCGGCGCGGATGATGCTCTAGCGCCGGAAGAACGAAGCCAGGAACGCCGCCGCTTCTTCCGAGAGGCCGACGATCTTGTTCGTCGCCTGACGATAGAACTTGAAGTTGAGCTCGGTCCCCGGCTTGCCGTCATCCCACTCAATGAGGTGCCGGAGCTCTCGCCGGCCGAGCGGCCGCTTGGCGAGTGCGGTGCGCCTGATGGAGAGGTTCACCCGCGGAGTCTGCCGGGCGACGCCGCGCTTTTTCGCAATCAGCTCGGCTGACGTGACGACGCCGCGCGCGATCAGGCCTTGTCCGCCCTCGTTCTCGCTCGCGAATACGAAGATCGTGTCGCCTTCGGCGACATGCTTGCCGCCGTACATCGTCTTTTGCGCGACGAAGGCGAACGTCTTGGCCCGCGGGTCTCGAATTTCAGCCTTGATCGCGAATGCCATGCCTGCCGTCTATTCCCGCCTGATCCCGGCGTCGCGGATCACCTTCGCCCGGCGGATGTCGAGCGCATTGAACGCCTCGCGGCCGCCCTTGTTCAAGGGGTCGATGACGTCGGGTGGCGTCCCGGCCGGCGCAAACAGCGCGAAGCACGCGCCGCCCTGGATGCCCGGATAACCCGCCTCGGCCATGGTCGGGATTTTGGCCGCCAGGACGACGGCGCTATGAGCAGACGGCGACTGCCGTTATCCTGACGGCAATGACGAGCCTTTTCATCGCGCACCTGGCGGCCGTGCTGCTGGCCGCGTTGGCCCTGTGGTCGATGCGCCATGAACTCGGAGGAAAGGCCGCCAGCCGCCTGGATTGCTCGATTCCGCCGCTGCTTGCGGTACTCGCGGCGGTGGTACTGCTGATGGTCTCGCCGGGCAAACGCCCCGAATTGTGGGTCGCCGCCATCGCCGGAGGCCTCGCAGCCGGCGCGGCCGCCGGAGCTCTGTTGAGGGTGAACCAGGACCATGGGCACAACCTGATCCGTATGGCGCCGGCCTGGGACGGCGTGGGGGCGGCGGCGGCACTGCTGCTGCTGGCTCTGGTCCGGTTCGTGAGCTCCAGCCTGATGGGACGCCAGTCGAGCGGCTTCGGCGTCCTCGCCGGCGGGGCGACGTTTCTTGCGACATACATCGTCGCCCGCTTCGTCATCGTGCGCTTCTACAAGGCCCCGCGATCCATCCATATCGACATGGTGCGGGGCCAGAATCCGCGCAGGACGCTCGTCCACTGACTTGCCTGGCCATGAACACTCCTGACGTTCTCCTTTGCGCACCGCACCGGCATCTGCCACGCGGCGAAGAGTTCCTGTTCCTGCCGCCCTGGATCCAGCCCTACGCCTACCGGATCGTCGACAAGCTCTTCGCCCATCGCGTGATCCGGCGCGGGCCCGAGCCTCGCCCCCTGCCGTACGGGCCTGAAATCGGTCCGAGTTACGATGTCGGCGGCTTCATGGACCACAACGCCATGGCGGGCGTGCTCGTGATCCATCGTGGCCACGTGGTGCTGGAGCGCTACGGGCTTGGCCTGCAGGCACACGATCGCTGGTCGACCATGTCGACGGTGAAGTCGATGACGGCGATGCTGGTCGGCGCCGCCGGCCCCGCCGGCGCCCTCAACTAGATAGACGCGCCGTTGACGAAGTTCCAGCCC
>JAEZHS010000138.1 GCA_023436825.1 Pseudomonadota bacterium
CGCCAGGTGCTGGAGTTCTACGGCAAGAATGCCGAGCTGAAGGAGCGTCTGCGCGCACCGATCTTCGAGGAGAAGACCGTCGACTTCATCCTCGAGCTGGCCAAAGTCAGCGAGAAGTCGGGTACGCCGGAGGAACTGCTGAAGGCGGCTCGTGAGGCCGAGGCGGCCGACGACGAGGGCTCGTCGAAGGAGGCCGGGCCGAAGGAATAGTGGGCGACGAATTGATCCAGGGTGGAGCGATGGTCTTGAACCGGACCATCGCCGCTGCCACTTTTATGGCCAGTCACAATGGGGGCCCGCGATGAGTCGCGACCGCAATCCACTCGAGATCTACAATAACTACTATGTGCCGATGGTCGTCGAGCAGTCGGCGCGCGGCGAGCGCGGCTACGACATCTGGTCTCGGCTGCTCAAGGAACGCATCATTTTCCTGAACGGTCCGATCGAGGACAACGTTGCCGGCTTGGTCTGCGCCCAGCTTCTCTATCTGGAAGCCGACAATCCCACCAAGGACATCTCCTTCTATATCAACTCGCCGGGCGGCGTGGTGACCTCGGGCATGGCGATTTACGACACCATGCAATATATCCGCCCGCAGATCTCGACCCTGGTGTTCGGCCAAGCGGCGTCGGCCGGCTCGTTGCTGCTGATGGCGGGGCAAAAGGGCAAGCGGTTCGCACTGCCCAACTCGCGCATCATGATCCACCAGCCGTCGGGCGGTGCCCAGGGTCAGGCGACCGATATCGAGATCCATGCCCGGGAAATCCTTGCGACCCGGGCACGGCTGAACCAGATGTACGTTACCCACACGGGCCGCACGATCGAGGAGATTGAACGCGCAATGGAGCGAGACAAGTTTTTCTCGCCGCCTGAGGCCAAGGAGTTCGGGTTGATCGACGACGTTCTTGAGAAACGCCCGACTCCGACCATCCAAGCGGCTGCCTCCTGAGGGGCAGGCGCGACCAATTGTTTCCCAAATGGCTGGTGACACACCATATTTTGAGGTTGTCGCGGTCCGGGAGGCGAGTTTAACATATAGTCTTGCGTGCGGGCCCGCATGTCAGCGGGCTCCCCAAGCGGAGGTGCGTTAAGGCCATGCCAGCCGCCAAGTCCGGGGGCGACTCCCGCAACACCTTGTACTGTAGCTTCTGTGGGAAGAGCCAGCATGAGGTCAGAAAGCTCATTGCCGGGCCGACGGTGTTCATCTGCGATGAATGCGTCGAACTCTGCATGGATATCATCCGGGAAGAGAGCAAGACCACCTTGGTCAAGTCCAAGGATGGCGTGCCGTCCCCCAAGGAAATCCGCCAGATCCTCGACGACTATGTGATTGGCCAGGATCAGGCCAAGCGCATCTTGGCTGTTGCGGTGCACAATCACTACAAGCGCCTTAGCCACGGCGGGAAGGCCAACGACGTCGAGATCGCCAAGTCGAACATCATGCTGATCGGCCCGACCGGTTGCGGCAAGACGTTGCTCGCTCAGACGCTGGCGCGCATGCTCGATGTGCCGTTCACCATGGCCGATGCCACGACGCTGACCGAAGCCGGTTACGTCGGCGAGGATGTCGAGAACATCATCCTGAAGCTGCTGCAGTCGGCCGACTACAACGTCGAGCGGGCGCAGCGCGGCATCGTCTATATCGACGAGGTCGACAAGATAAGCCGCAAGTCCGACAACCCGTCGATCACGCGCGACGTGTCGGGTGAGGGGGTGCAGCAGGCACTGCTCAAGATTATGGAAGGCACCGTCGCCTCCGTGCCGCCGCAAGGCGGACGCAAGCATCCGCAGCAGGAGTTCCTGCAGGTCGATACGACCAACATCCTGTTCATCTGCGGCGGCGCGTTTTCGGGCCTCGACAAGATCATCTCGATGCGCCGCCAAGGCACGTCGATCGGCTTCGGCGCCGAGGTGCGCGGGCCGGAAGACCGCCGCACCGGCGAAGTGCTGCGCGATCTCGAGCCGGAGGATCTGCTGAAGTACGGGCTGATCCCCGAGTTCGTCGGCCGCCTGCCGGTGGTCGCCACGCTTGAGGACCTGGACGAGAGCGCCCTGATCGAGATCCTGACGCGGCCGAAGAACGCGCTGCTGAAGCAGTACCAACGCCTGTTCGACATGGAGAGCGTGAAGCTCAAGTTCTCCGACGATGCGTTGCGTGCCGTTGCCCAGAAGGCGATTCTGCGCAAGACCGGCGCACGCGGGCTCCGTTCCATCATGGAGACCGTGCTGCTCGACACGATGTACGACTTGCCGTCGCTCGACGGCGTCGAGGAAGTTGTGATCAACCGCGAAGTCATCGAAGGACGGGCTCAGCCGTTGTACGTGCACGGCGAGCGCAAGGAAGGCATCGCTGCCGCCCCGGCCTGACTTTTGCTGCGCCGGTGGCAGCCCCCGCCGGCATCCCGCCGTGGCCTTGAACAACCCTCTGTTCGGGCCAATCTCTGCTAGTGAGTGCGCGTGCCGGCGAGGCCGTGGGTCGCCCAGTATGGGGATCGCGGCCGAGGTGCGGGTAGCTCTAACAGCGTATGTAGCGAGGCAATCATGAACGCCCCCACTGTAGGCACCACTTATCCAGTTCTTCCGCTGCGCGACATTGTCGTGTTCCCAGGCATGATCGTGCCGCTGTTTGTCGGCCGCGAGAAGAGCGTGAAGGCCCTTGAAGAGGTCATGAAGGATGACAAGCAGATCCTGCTGATCGCCCAGAAGAACGCCAGCCAGGACGATCCCGGCCCCGACGATATCTACAACATCGGCACGCTCGGCACGGTGCTGCAGCTCCTTAAGTTGCCCGACGATACCGTCAAGGTGCTCGTCGAAGGCGGCAAGCGCGTGAAGATCGTGGGCTACACCGGCAAGGCCGAGTTCTTCGAAGCCAACGCCGTCGAGATGGAAGAGGCACCGACCGACGCAGCCGAACTGCAGGCGGCCGCGCGCACCGTGGTCTCGGAGTTCGAGAACTACGTGAAGCTCAACAAGAAGGTGCCGCCCGAGGTCGTCGTCTCGATCAACAAGATCGAGGAGCCGGCCAAGCTCGCCGACACGATCTCCGCTCACCTTGCGCTCAAGGTCGCCGAGAAGCAGCAGCTGCTCGAGCTCGATTCGGTCAGCAAGCGGCTCGAACGCATCCTCGGCCTTATGGAAGGCGAGATCGGCGTCCTGCAGGTCGAGAAGAAGATCCGCAACCGTGTGAAGCGTCAGATGGAGAAGACGCAGCGCGAGTACTATCTCAACGAGCAGATGAAGGCGATCCAGAAGGAGCTTGGCGAGACCGAGGACGGTCGCGACGAGATCTCCGAGATGGAGAAGCGCATCAAGAAGACGCG